>JAYVRS010000894.1:0-13545 GCA_043776185.1 Bryobacteraceae bacterium
CTGGTCCTCCGTGTGGTGGATGATTCCGGCAAGTTCGGCGCGAAGCCGCGCCAGTTCGCCGGAGTTGAGTTGGCATTCGAAGACAGAAAATTGGAGATGATCGCCCCAGGCGCGCATGGTACGGAAGACGAGGCGCAGGCGCTTGTCGTCGCAGATGTCGTAGCAGATGAGGTAGGCGGAGCGCATAGGGTTCAGGTGAGTTCAGCGGGTTTCACGGGGACAATGCCGGGGAAGCGCCGGAAGTCGGCCCCGTTTAGGGTGAGCAGGTTCGCGACGCCGTGTACGCGCATGTTCGCGGCCAAGCGTGCGTCGTGGACTTGAACGCCGCGGACTTCGTGGGCGCTGACGAGGCGCTTCCATTCGGCGAAGACTTCGAGGGTTTCGGGAAGAACCGCAATCACCGTCTCGAGTTGGTGGAGTTCCTCTTGAACCTCAGGGATGGTGAGCCCAAAGCCGTTCTTATCCGCAGGGCGCGTCGAGACATTCCAAAACTCGGCGATGTTCTGAGCCGCGCAGAAAATGCCTGGGTTCAGGCGCTGAAGTCGATTGAGGGCCAGCCGAATCTCCGGGTACTTGGCTTGCTGCCCAGTGGAGAGGCGGAGCAAGATGTTGGTATCAATAAACCACGGGCCGGGGGGTGCGGGCATAGGGGTCAATCGTGGTCACTATAGATCGCTTCGCGGGTAAGAGCGGAGTCGGGAAGGTGGGGGATTTTGTGAGAAAACTGCGCCAGAGCGTCCATCGCCGCGTCGAACTGTTCCTGGGTGAGTTGAGGTAACCGGGGGAGCGCCGGCTTTGCGCCCGCCACCTCTTTGATCAGGATCTGTTCGATGTAAGCCGTAACATCGATACCGCGCCGGGCGGCTTGGATGGCCAGTTCGTCCGGGATTTGCAGCGAGATGGTCATGGTGGTTGCCTTTCTTCTAATTTAGCCGAATTTGACGGAATGGTGAAGCAAGATTACCGCACCCCGGTGAACATTGGGGAGCGACTTCCATTATGGGGCGAAAATGAGACCAAGAGGTTGGCCGCAGATGGGGGGGTGATCGCTCGCTACCACCGGAGAAAGTTTGAATGCCGCGCATGGCCCACATGGGATTTTGGAAGGAGGCCGGGGCTTCGCCAGAACTGGCTGGCCCCGGAATAGTGCCGATCAGAAGTGTGGCACTTTGAACCGAACCTGGCGGGACGCTGGTTGGGGCATTACTTTATCGCTTAAAGTCGGTAATCGCATTGGCGGGGGGCTGACCAGCGCAATTCTGGCACGCTTCCCCCTTTTGAGGGCAGTACTACCCTCAATAAAGATAGTACGCCCATCGCAACGCCAGTATAAAATAGAGGTCTCATTAATCCATGAATAGACCCGTTTATCGAAGAAATCACTTTCAGCGCGGAGACCAATGACTAACATGAACACCCTTACTTTCGAGATCCTGTCAGATGCGGTGAAGGGTCACGCGGCAGCGTTTCGCTCCATCACCACCTTGCAGCCCGTGGGCGGAGTGGGCGACAAGATTTTCCCGGCTACTTTTGCCGAAGGCAAGTACGCGGAAGAGACTCGGCGCGTCAATCCGAGCGACCCGATGAGCGAGCAAATGAAGTGCATTCTCCTGGATTCGGTGGCGTCGCAGGCGAACCGGGCCGAGGAGGCGCTACTGGCGGCGGTACGGAGCGGCGAATTGGTCCTGCCGCTAATTGAGGTGGACTTCAGCGAAGCCAACAAGAGTCTCAGAGTTCGTCTGCCGAACCTGACGAGCCTTGAAGTGCCGCATCGGCTGGCGGATGCGATCTTGCGAGACAGCCAATTGGAAGATGGCACGCGCTTCTCCAAATCGAAGGCGGCGGCAAGTTGGGCCAAGTCGACAACCTGGGACGCAACGGGGATTTATGAACTCTGTCCGACCGGTCTTCTATTTGGCATGTGGGGATCGCCTGACAAACCAGGTGGACTCGGCGCTAAGTTCGAGCGAGCCTATGTATCGGAAATCGTCGGAGTTGGAACGACCGATATTCCCGACCGGATGGGATACCGCATCGATCCACTTGGGGCGAGCAGCTATGCGCTCCTTACTCCACCAAAGGCTGACGGCACTTTTGAACTCGCGGCGGATAAAGTTAAGGGAGCATTGAAACCATCTGGGTTGAACCATGGCAACGTCCCGCACGATAGCAAAAACGGTGGAGCGCGCTTCGCGTTCGTAGAGCAGACGACGGTGGTGTCGTTGGGCGCGCTGCGCAAGCTGCGCTTTCCTGTGGGGGGCAAGTCTTCACCGGATTTAGATGTAGCTGGGCGCACCGTCTTGGCCGCTTTGGGCCTGTGCGCGGGCGCCCTGGCGGGAGAGCGAGGTACCAGCCTGCGATCTCGCTGCCACCTGTGGCCGACAGAACCGAGGGCTTGGCAGCTATTGGCAACCCCTGGTATCGAACCTGTCAGTTACTCAATCACGGGAGCGCAGGCGATTGAGTTACTGAAGGAGGCGGTGACCGGGGCCGAAGCCGCAGGCTTAGCTTGGCACGCGGCGCCGATCAAGTTGAAACCGACTAAGGAGTTGGTGGCTCTAATTGCCAAAAGCCAGGAAGTTCAGGCCAAGGAGACGACCGAGGAGGGTAAGTGATCACCCTCGGCATTCGTTTTCTCACTGGAAGGTCAGTAGCGACGGAGGTGTCTTCCGGTGAAGCCGAATGGCCACCGCACCCCGCGCGCGTCTTCATGGCGCTAGCCGCTACCCACTTTGAGAGCGGGGCTGAACCTGCCGAACGCGCAGCCTTGCAGTGGCTCGAACAGTGCCCGGCACCCAAACTGCGGGCCAGCCAGGCCCGCCGGCGCACAATTTACGAAACCTATGTACCCTCCAACGATGTGAGCTTTGCGAAGCGCTCGAAGCAATCACGGACGTTTCCCAGCGTTCGTCCGGATTGCGATTCGGTATTTCTCGTATGGGACGATCAGCCAAGCGCCCCGATTTCAGCAGCCTTGAGCCAGTTGTGCCAGAAGGTGACTCGGCTGGGACATTCGAGCTCTTTGGCTCAAGTCTGGCTGTCCGAAGCGCCGGAAACGGAACAGCCCAATTGGCTGCCGGACAATACGGCAAGCCATGCACTGAGGGTTCCCGAGGCCGGACTTTTAGGTTACTTGGAAGAGACATTCAAGAGAGACGGCGAAAAGCCGATGGTCTCGACGTGGCAAAACTACCGGGAAATGACTAGCTCCGGAGACCTTGTCTCTCGACCAGCGATTGCGTCACCATTCGACCCGTCGCTGTTAATCTTTGAGAAAATCGGGGACGGGCCAGCATTGGGGCTAGAGTCAACGCTGCAACTTACTGGGGCGCTTAGAAATGCGGTTCTCGCGACGGCACCGGCACCCCATCCCGAATGGCTGAGTGGGCATCAGGCGGGCGGCGCACCTAGCAAGCATCCGCACTTGGCGGTATTCCCGCTTCCATTCGTTGGCGGCGAGCATGGCGACGGCCATGTCATGGGTTTGGCAATCACACTGCCTCGGGTGTTGGTGGGTGAAGAGCACCGCGCGCGGGCCATGAAGAAATACTTGGGCCCACTGCTGTTTGACGCTGATGGCGAGGCAACAACCCTGGACCTTTGGCACGAGAACGCTTGGCGCTGGACCCTGATTTCGGCGAGTGGCGCCAGAACAGCGCAAACGCTCGACGCGAAAACTTGGGTAGGGGAAAGCACCTGCTGGGCCTCCGTCACACCGATCGTGTTGCATCACCATCCGAAGAAAAATCGCGATGGAGACGTAGAACGAATTGTGCGTGAGGCCTTTGCCTCGGCTGGATTTCCAGAGCCCACGGAGTTACGAATTCAACCCGTTTCTGTATTTCGTGGCGCGGGGCATGTTCGGGACATGCCGTTCTATTCCGAGGGTGGCGGCGAGCAATCCCGCTATCAGGTTCACGCCGTGGCCCGCTTTGCCCAACCGGTGGCGGGCCCGATGCTAGTGGGGCGTGGGCGCTTCCGCGGCTATGGTCTATTCCGGCCTTGGAAGGAGCAGGCATGACGCTCACCGGCGCTAACTTCGAGGCGTATTTCAAGGGATTACATGATCACCCACCGTTTCCGTGGCAAACCGCGCTCGTGGAGCGGGTTCTAGCTACGGGCCAGTGGCCAGCCGTCATCGATCTGCCGACCGCGAGCGGAAAAACAGCCTGCCTCGATATCGCCGTCTTTCTGCTAGCGGCCACCGGCACCGGCCCTCGCCGCATGTTTTTTGTGGTGGATCGGCGCGTGGTCGTGAACGAAGCTTTCCAGCGGATGAAGCGGGTGGCCAAGGCGCTACTAGAGCCCGCAAAAAATCCTGTGGTGGCCGAGGTTGCTAGCCGGTTGCAGGAATTGGCGGGCGGCGGTGATGCGGATCCCCTCGACGTGTATGAGCTGCGCGGCGGCATTTATCGTGATCAATCCTGGGTACGCAGCCCCTTGCAGCCTACAGTGATTACATCAACGGTAGACCAAGTGGGGTCTCGGCTGCTTTTTCGTGGATACGGGGTTTCTGAGTACAGTCGGCCCATCCACGCGGCACTCACCGCCAACGACTCCCTGATCCTGCTGGATGAAGCGCACTGCTCGACAGCCTTTGCGCAGACACTGGACCGCGTGAAGCGATTTCGTGGTTGGGCTAAGGAAGATCTGGGGCGCGCGTTCGTCACCGTAGAGATGACGGCTACGCCGTCCAAATCATCGCCGCCGGACGATGTTTTCCGGCTGACCGACAAAGATCGTCAGCATCCCGTTCTACAGCAGCGATTGTTTACCGCTAAGCCCACATCCCTGGAGTGGGTGCCAACGAAGGGCAACGACATGGGGCCGCTGGTGAAACGGCTGGCTGAGCAGGCGGTGACGTTCGCCAAAGAGCCGCACCTGAAAGCGGTGGCGGTGATGGTGAACCGAATTGCCACGGCGCGCGCCACGGCGGAGGCCCTGCGAAAGAGCGGGGAGAAGGTCGATCTCCTGATCGGGCGGATGCGGTCGCTGGACCGGGATGATCTTTTGGCTCGCCTGCAGCCCTTGCACTCTGGGAAAAGAACTGCGGAAACGCCTCGGCAATTCGTGGTCTCGACGCAGTGCCTGGAAGTGGGAGCCGATCTCGACTTTGACGCGCTAGTGACGGAGTGCGCCAGTGTCGACGCGCTGATGCAGCGATTTGGGCGGCTGGATCGCTTGGGGCGACTGCAGGGGCAGGCACGAGGGTGCATTGTAACGCCGAGCAGCCGCGTGGAAGGTAAAGAGCCCGATCCGATCTACGGCGAAGCGCTGAACGCTACTTGGACTTGGTTACAAGAGAGCGGTGGCGAACATAAGCAGGTCGATTTCGGGATTCTGTCGGGAGATCGGCCCGTTCAAACGGTCGCCGAGCAGGCTTCGGCGCTGCAGGACGCAAGCACGTTACGGCGGGACGGTAAGAAGGCGGTTGTTCTATTGCCGACCCATCTGGATGTACTGGTGCAAACTTGTCCGGCTCCCGCCATCGAGCCCGACGTGGCACTGTTTCTACACGGGACGGAAACCGGTTCACCAGATGTGCAAGTGGTTTGGAGAGCTGATCTTCCAGCTTCCGACGAGAATCTCGCGCTGCAGATTCTGGCACTTTGTCCGCCGTCATCGGGCGAGGCGATGCCGGTGAGGCTCTGGGACTTCAAGAGTTGGATGGATGGCAAGGGGGCCTCCCCAAATGATGCGGATCTTGAGGGACTTCCTGAAGAGAACGAGCCGGCGCGAAAAGGACCCCGGCGTCCGGTGCAGACTATTCATACCGTAGTTGCTTGGCGCGGCAAGGATTCCAAGTTGATTCACTACTCTGGCGATGTCCGGCCCGGCGACACTTTGGTGATTCAAGCCTCTGCGCCGAATGCTTCGCTACTAGGTCACATTCCGGCGGAGGGACAGCTAGCCGAATCCGTACTCGATTGGGGCGACCGAGCCGCGATGTCGGGAAAACGGCGCCTGTCTCTCCGGCTCAATCCACAAGTGATGAAGCAATGGCCCGTACAGCCGCCCGAGGATCTCTCTCAATTGATCGCAGGGTTCGAGACGGAAGGAACAGATCGCCGAGCCCAATGGGAATCGATTCAAGGAGCGTTGCGGGAATTCCGCCAAACTGTCGAAGAGCCCCAGTGGTTTCTGGCGCTGCTGGACGCGGCCTTGAGGCCGAAAGCCACGCCGGTCTTGCATCCAGGCGGGGGGCTAGTGGTTCAGCGAGCCATGCCCAAGGAGCGGCCCGAAGAAGACGGGGGCGAAGATGAGAAATCGTTCGGTTGGACCGAGACGCTCGCGGCACATACGGAGCGCGTTCGTCAGGAGGCCAAGCGTATTGCCGAGGTGGTGGTCCCGGGCCTCACCGAGACGATCGAAGAAACTGCGCGGTACCACGACCTAGGCAAGTGCGATATCCGGTTTCAGACTCTCCTCAGAGGTGGCAATCGCTTGGCGGCGGAAATGTCACCCGTGTTATTGGCCAAGAGCCGGCCGACTGGATTTCGTTCCGACGATCTTCCCTCTGGATTTCGGCACGAGTTCCTCTCGCTGCTCTTCGCCGAAGACAAGTCGAGTAGTTTCGACAAGCCTGAGTTGGTGCTGCATTTGATCGCCAGTCACCATGGCCGGGCTCGACCGCATGCACCGGTGGTAATCGACCCGGACCCTCCGGACGCAGATGCTGGCTTCGGGGCAATTTCACGCGAAATCCGTTTGGCTCGCCCCGCGCATCATCTTGCTTCCGGAGTGACGCGCCGATTTTGGAGACTTACTCGTCATTTTGGATGGTGGGGCTTGGCCTACCTGGAATCTGTCTTTCGGTTGGGCGACTGGGCGGCCAGCGAAAGGGTTAGTGGTGAGTAACTCGATGCAATTAACCGCGATCGACGGTGCCAACCCTCTGGGTTTTCTTGCGGCTATGGGAACCCTGCGGCTAACAACCCTTTGCTGGCCTGAACGCCAAGTTACACTGTCCTGGCAGCGGGCAGGAAACTGGTCTCCGGTGTTGCATGATGTTCCGGTTGCTACTCAGGAAGAACTATGCACTGCATTGCTGGCTGCCCCAGCCGCCCCCATGGAAATCCTGGGCAAACTTGGGGCGAATATTACAGTGTCTCCGAGACAGTTTGAGGAATTCTTGGGCGAAGTAGACACCGGACTTACTTTTGATGATCGTCGTGCCGCCGATTTCGCTTGTGCGTTTGGTAGCGAGGCGTGCGTGGACGACAAAGGCGAACGCATTCGCTACACGAGCCTATGTTTCATCACGGGGAGCGGTCATCAAGACTTCCTCGGCACAATGCAAGCCTTACTGCAATCGGTAAGCGTGGCTCACCTTCAGAAGACTCTATTTGGCATCTGGGATGACGCCGACAAGGGTCTTTCGTTTCGATGGAGCCCGTCCGACGCGCGATCGTATGCTTTGCGTTGGAAGAACCCCGGCCCCGAAGGCGCATGGACCAATTGGGGCGCAAATCGTCTGGCGTTTGAAGCGCTCCCGCTGTTCCCTGCCATCCCAACCAAAAAGCGTCTTGAGACAACAGGATTTTCCCGCTTCAACCGGCAGGACGCGTTCACTTGGCCCATCTGGTCCACGCCCCTCGCCCTGGATGAGGTCGCATCCCTGCTGGCGCGAAGAGAGCTACAGCGCAGTACAGCCGATGAAAATGGAAAGAAATCTACGGAGACGACGAAGCTTGCGTTACATGCCATCGGATGTGATCAGGTTTTTCGCGCGGCGCGGGTCCGTATTGGCCAGGGTGCTAACTTCAAAACGAGCTTTTTGCCATCCCGGGCACTGTGATACTGGAGGACCGGTAATGGGGCCAGGGAAACAGGGCCATCCAGGGAAACAGGGCCATCCACGGGGAAACAGGGCCATCCACACGGCGTGGTACATTTTTGTCGCAACTTCCCTTAAATATACCAGTTGCCGATTTTCTGCTGCACAAAACCATCGCCGAACGCATTTTTTGCAAAATAAGTGAGAATTTTCCTCTCCGGGAAACAGGGCCATCCACGGGCATCCACGGGAGTCTGTCGGAGATAGAAGCAATACAAAGTACTTTGTATATCTAAGCGCGTGAGGTAGAATAGGGTATGAGCCAGCGCTTCCGCACCTGTTCCCTGGATCAAACGTATCTACTGCCGCCATCCGTCCACGACTGGCTACCGGAGAATCACGTAGCGCGCCTGCTGGCCGAGGTGGTCAGCGAACTGGACCTCAGCGCCATTCTGGACGACTACGGCCGCCGCGATAACCGGGGCCTGACGGCCTATCATCCCGAGATGATGACCCGCCTCCTGCTCTATGCTTACTGCACGAATCAGCCCAGTTCCCGCAAGATCGAGCAAGGCACTTACACCGATATACCGCTGCGCTATTTAGCCGCCAATCAGCATCCGGATCATGACACCATCGCCGAGTTTCGGCGCCGGCACTTACCGGCTTTGGCGGCGTTGTTTGTCCAGGTCCTGGCCCTGTGCCGGGAAGCCGGTTTAGTGCGACTAGGGCACGTGGCCATTGATGGCACGAAAATAAAGGCCAATGCGACGCCCAAGCGCTCTTACTCCTATGAAGAGTTATCGGCGATGGAGAAAGAATGGCAACAGCTCGTCGACAAGTTACTTACTCAGGCCGAACAAACCGATCAGACCGAAGCGCAGACCCCGGGCGAGGAGTTACCCGCCGCGTTGGCGAAAGCCGAGACCCGTCTGGCCGCGATTCGGACCGCTCAGCAAACCATCAAAGACCGCGCCCAGCAACGGTTGGAACAGGCGGAGGCCGCGGCGGCGGCGGTCAAACGGAAGCGAAAGCAAGAGACCCTTACCGCGGGCGAACGGTCGCGGCGCGCGCAGGTGAGAAAGACGTTACATCGGGCTCGGCAGCAAGTAAAGACCCCGACCACCGCCTATAACTTCGTGGATCCTGACTCCCGGGTTATGCGCGATGGCGCCACTCGCGGATTCGTGCAAGGTTACAACGCGCAAATCGCCGTCGATGACGCTCATCAAATAATTGTCGCTTACGAAGTAAGTCAGGATGGGACCGATCACCACTTACTCGCACCAATGATCGCCCTGATGGAAACACATCTGGGTCAGCGGGCCGGTTGCATTACTGCCGATACGGGTTACTTCGACACCGCCGAGATCGAACGCCTGCCGACCTTGGGTCATCACCTGCTCATACCGCCCGAACGAATCACGCCGGGGCCTTTGCCCGCCAATGCACCGCGCAACACGGTGGCCGACGCGATGCGCGAACGACTCAAGCCGGAAACCGAAAAGAAACAGTATGACCGCCGGAGCTGCACCGTGGAACCAGTTTTTGGCTACACCAAACAGCAACGCAATTTCCGCCGCTTCGCCCTCCGCGGTCACGAAAAGGTCCGTGGCGAATGGGCCCTGATCGTCATCACCCACAATCTGCGCAAGCTATTCCGTGCTCCAGCCCGCAAAGCAGCCGCCTAAAATAACGCCCATCATCGCCCTGCCAGACCCCTCCACGTTTCCCTGAGGGCGCTTTGGGCCGTCAAGCGACCGAAAATCCGTCACTCCGCCACTTCCCCACGATTTTCACCCCCGCACTCCCGCTCGCCGCTTTCTCTCCGACAGACTCCCGTGGATGCGGTCGTTTCCGTGTAATCAGTGGACCGCCCTAACGCGCTTCTGCGATGATGGCGCACTCGCCATCGATAACAACGCGACGGAACGGGCCTTGCGCGGCATCGCCATCGGCCGCCGCAACTGGATGTTCGTGGGCAGCGATGTCGGTGGGCAGACGGCGGCGACATTGCTGAGTTTCGTGGCCACCTGTCGCTTAGCCGACGTCGATTCATTTACCTGGTTTCGCGATGTGCTCACACGCATTGCCCAAGGGCACCCGGTTAAATCGCCTCGCCGAACTGCTCCCTCACTGCTGGAAGCCGCTTCCGGCTTAGTCTCACCAATCCACCCGTTCCCCTTCGTCTGCCTGGGCATTCTCAGCCGCTTACATATTGGTAGCGGGTCGTGACGGACGCCGAGGTGATGAGGCCTTGGGTACGCACCCGGCTGGTAAGGTTGCCGAAACCATTACTGGAGAGAGTCTCGTCGTACCAAAATGGGACACCCGTTCCGTTTTGGCTTTCCCCGACAAAATTTCCGACACTATCGGCCCCTAACACTTCGCGACCCGAGTTTCTGGGGGTATGGATGCCCGCGTTGGGGTAAATCTTTGTTGAGATCGTGAAATATTGGAGAACTTTCGGCTGCAGAACTGACTAATTAAGGTGAAGCAGATATTTTTATTTTTGAGGAAGCCGCGATGAGGCCGCCGCGCGATTTTCGGTCGCAGCAGTTGTATGCGGTGACACAGCGGGGGAACGCGGGGCAGTGGGTGCATCGGGATCGGGAAGATTTCGAAGAGGCGCGGCGGTTGATGATCCGCTATGCGGGGATGCATCAGGTGAATATTCACTTTTATGTTCAATTGCACAACCATAGTCATTGGGTTTTTGAGGCGTCGGATGACAAGTCGATTTCGAATCTGATGCGGGATATGCAGGGCAATTACTCGAAGTATTTGAACCGGAAATACCGGAAGAAGCCTTGGTTGTTGCGAGCGCCGCTGTTGGGTGCCAAGCGGCGGAAGGATTTGACGCGATATTTGCGGGCGGGTCCGGTGAATTGGTCGCCGCGGTTTGATGCGGAGCATCTGGATGCGGCGGGGGCGAAGTCGTTTGGGCGGTATGTGGAGAACAACGCGGTGGCGGCGGGGTTGGTGAAGCGGGCGAAGAAATGGAGATGGTCAAGCGCGGCGGCACATTGCGCCGGAACCGATGAGGGTGGGGTGCTGTGCCTGGACCGGTGGCGGTGGTTTTTCGGCAATCCGGAGACGATTGAGGAGGAGTGGGAAAGGTATTTGGAGGGTCCAAGGGAAGAGCGGCAGCGAAATGCGGGGTGTTTGGCGGCGATACCGCACAATCGGCCAAGGACGTGGTCGGCGCCGGTGGCGGATCGCACGGCGGGGGCTACGTCGGGCGGCTTGCCGGACTGGAGGCTCGGTCTGGTTGTTAGCTCTCCCGAACCCGTTAGCGCTCTAGTAACCCCGTAGCCAGTTATGTCGCTCGCGAAAGGCGTTCCGGCCTTCCTGCCCCCGCATGCCCTGTCGGTCCCTGAGTGCCGCCGTCCGCTTCTCTCCCCTTGTCGGTGCCAGACACGTTTTGGGGTTTTGATGTCAAAAGCTACTATGCGAGCATCCCACGCCGTTCTGCTCGCGCCGGTTCGCGAACGCATTGACGATCCCATCGTGATGGACCTCATCGGTCAATACCTGTATCGCACCGTGGACGACAACCGCCTCTACATCACCATTACGCGCGGCATCAGCCTGGGTTGCCCGCTCTCGCCCGTCAAGGCCGCGATCTACCTCGAACCGCTGGACCGCCGCATGGATGCCACGGGCTTCGCCTACGCCCGCTTTATGGACGACTGGGTAGTGCTCGCTCCCACGCGTTGGGCCTTGCGCCGTGCGATTGTCATCATCAACGAAACCCTTCGCGAGTTGCGCGTCGAGCAGCATCCCGACAAGACCTCCATCGGGCGCATCGAGCGGGGATTTACTTTCTTAGGCTATTGGATTACCGCTGAGGGCGTGACGGGTGTCGCGCCCTCGGCGGTACGGAACTTCGAAGAACGGAAGGCTCGGCTTTATGGGCAAAACGCGCCCCCGGAGGTGATCCGGGAGCGCGTTGAGTTGTACGTTCGCCGTTGGCGGCAGTGGGTGTTGGCTGGGGTTCGCGAGGCTAGTGCTTGGCCGTCTCCGGAGTCGTTGTTGCGAGGGATCTCCGTCGTCGCTTCCATGACAAGAACGCTGCACCGACCCATCCGGTTAGCGCGAGTGACATAGTGCTGGGCTCAGGGATCGGGGTGCTGATCGTGAATGTCCCCTGACCGTGTCCTGATCTGCCATACGCCGGGTCCCATGTACGTATTAAATCAATACTATGACCGGTGACCGAGGAAGTGAGGTGGAAAACAGCGACATCAATGGTGGATGCTGCGATTCCGGTCCATATACGCGGGGCATTTAGGGTACATGGGGTTTCTCCGTCGAGAAAGGAAAAAGTGGCGGGGGCGGATGGCGGGGTGCAATCTCCGAGGGTGGCGGGTGCGTTGGCGCTGGCGGTCAAACCAAAAGTGAGCCCGTTCCATACCACGAAGAAATCCGAAAATGCGGCCCCGGGGGCAGCCATGTCGTTGTAGGTGAACTGACCGAATGTGGGAAGTAGGCCATTGCCGGTGAAATTGATGGTGTAGGTGACCGGAGCCGCAGTAGCGGACGTTGCCGCGACCACGAGGCCCATGAAAAGAGACAGAGAGAACTTCATTTTTCCTCCGAAATATCAAGCGGAATCGTCGCTGGGGAGACTTGACCACCTGTAGTTTATCAGCAAACCTTGGGTCCGGCACAAGTCAAGATGAATAGTCTCGCCCCTCCGAAATAGATATCGTCGGCAGACCCGCCAAGGCGGGTCCCGGTAGGTGTACGCCATCAGATGGCCGGCTCGGTTGGGTTAGCTTGAGGTTGACGCGCCGACTCTTGGATCGAACAACTCGACCTGCTCAAGAAACCTCCGATACGTCAAGCCAAGCCACGGCCGGTTGCGGGGAGTCGTAACCCTCCCCGGCGATGATGGCCGCCTGAGCCGATAGTCGGGCAACAACTTCGCGAAAATTGAGGAGCTCCCCCGCTTCCATATCCTTCCAGCTTCGAGCCTTCTGGTGAAGGAGCAGTAAGATGCCGTAGCGCCCGTTTTTGGGCTCGCAGGGAATGCCCGGTAGATCGTAGAAAGTAGCGACTCTCAAGCTGCGAGCTTTGATAGGCTCGGAGCAGTTTTTCTGGCAAGAAAAAGAAAGAGAGTCGCTATGAAGAGAAGATATCAGATTGAAACGCAACGAGCCGTAAAGGGGCTGGACAAGATAGCAGAAGACCGGAGCCGGACGGTGCAATTGGAGCTGCCGCTGGCCGAGATGGTGGGGTGGCTGCGGCAGGGCGTGGACGAGTTGGTCCGGCAGGCTGGGGTACAACTCGTGGGTC
Source organism: Bryobacteraceae bacterium (assembly GCA_043776185.1). Lineage (GTDB taxonomy): Bacteria > Acidobacteriota > Terriglobia > Bryobacterales > Bryobacteraceae > JALHNI01. The sequence continues at coordinate 13,079 of JAYVRS010000894.1, forward strand.
TATTGATGGAGGCGGAGGTGAAAGCGCTGGTGGGCGAGCGGAGCCAGCCGCAGCCGGAACGCACGGCCAATCGTTGGGGCACTGAGCAAGGTTACTGCGTGGTGATGGGGCAGAAGGTGCCGATCACGCGGCCGCGGGTGCGCGGCGTCGACGACCGGGAAGTGCACCTGGGAAGTTACAGCCCCAAAACGTGTCTGGCAGCCCCAAAACGTGTCTGGCACCGACAAGGGGAAAAGAGCGGACTAAAGACCGCGTCCGGTAAAGACCGCGTCCGGCACCACCAAAACAGGCCGACCCCAGCCACCGCCGCAAAACCCAACAGATCAAGCAGGGGCGCGGCAGCCGCGAGGCCGTAACCCATTTCGTGCTAGGCATGATCAGGGGAGGAGCAAAGCCCCAACCCAAATGGGCAAGCGAGAGAAAGGCGGCCGCCAAGGCCGTCAGGACCGCCACAAAACTGAGCTACG
>JAYVRS010000895.1:0-3818 GCA_043776185.1 Bryobacteraceae bacterium
CGCATCGATGCAAAGCGCGTCGTCTGCACGCCGATGATGCGAATGGCCGGATTATGGGCCTTCACCGCGATGGCGATGCCGCCCATCAGGCCGCCGCCGCCCACCGGAATCACCACGGCTTCCATATCCGGCAGTTGCTCAATCAATTCCAGGCCAATGGTGCCCTGCCCCGCGATGATGGCATCGTCGTTGAAGGCATGGATGTAGGTGAGCCCCTGGGCTTCGCCGAGGCGCAAGGCTTCCTGATAAGCCTCATCATAATTGGCGCCGTGAAGGTGCACTTCGGCGCCATATTGCCGGGTGGCGGTCACCTTGGTGAGCGGCGCGGTGAGCGGCATGACGACCGTGGCGCGAATCCCCAGCCGCGTGGCATGGTAGGCCACACCTTGGGCGTGGTTGCCGGCCGAGGCGCAAATAACGCCGTGCCGTCGTTCGTCGTCCGTCAGCTGGAGCAACTTGTTCAATGCCCCGCGCTCTTTGAAGGAGCCAGTCATCTGTAAATTCTCGAGCTTGAAGTAGACGGAGTTGCGGGCGACCCGCGAAAAGTTCTCGGAGTAGGCGCAAGGCGAGACGAAGATGGCTTCGCGAAGGCGCTCGCGGGCGGCTTGGATGTCGTCGATGGTCACCATGCGTACCAATGACGATAGCATTGCCAACATGGACGTCTTGCATAAGTCTTTCGCCGACATGTTCGTTCTCTCGCTGCCGTGGATCGAAAAGATTGCGCGGCCCATGGTGGTTTACCTCCTGCTGATAGTGTTGCTGCGCATCTTCGGCAAACGCGAACTCGCCCAACTTAACCCCTTCGACCTGATCGTACTGCTGTGCCTCTCAAACACCCTACAGAACGCCATCATCGGCGACGACGACACGATCACCGGCGGCTTCCTGGGAGCCTTCTCGCTGATGGCGATCAACTACGTGACCCTTCGCTTCCTCTTCCGCCGGCCGCGCCTTTTGGCGGCCATCGAAGGCAGCCCCACCTTACTGATGGAGCATGGCCAAATCCGCCAAGAGGCCTTGCGCGACGAAGTGCTCACCATAGCCGAATTGCGCCTCGCCGCCCACCGCCTCGGCTTCACTGACCTGGGCGAAATCGACCGCATGGTGCTCGAGCCCGCCGGCACCTTCAGTATCCTGCCCGTAGAAAAGCCCGCCGACCACAGCGACGAGATCCTGGCCCGCCTTGCAGCCATCGAGCAGCACATGACCCGGCGAGGAGATAGTAGCCAGGACGGATTAGGTGCATAATAGGGGCATGGACAATCGCTCTGTCCGCCTTTCTCAACTTTACGAACTCCAAAAGGTGGCGTTCATCAACGTTCAGTACTACGCTGAACGAATTGCATTGTGGAATAGGATCAACTTTACGATTCAGTTCGCTATCGCACTGGCCTCTTCGGCGGCAGTGGGAGCACTAGTAAAGGCGACCGCCAAGGAACTGCCCAGTGACTACGCTCTTTGGTTAGCAGGATTCTCTTCGTTGTTGGCTATCTACCACTCGTCCGCAAACATTACGGCGAAAATTGGCCAATGGGAGAGAATGCATTCGGCCTATAAGATGCTTTATCACTCTGCGGAAACTTTGGCAAAACGGACGATCGGCAACAACGCATTGACGCCGGAGCAGGAAGCAGTCACTCAAATGCTCGAGCTCCAATTGGCTGCTTTGGGCCCCCAGGATGATATTGCCCCAAAAGAATCCACGTTGAAAGCAGCTCAAGATAAGGTCGAAAAGGCGCTCCCTGATTCGTATTATTATTTAAAGGATGCCAGTTAATCCTAGCCCGCCGCCGAACAGGCCTCCCGAGAAGCGAGGAGACCCGCATCCTCCGATGATCGTGCCCCGGGAGCCCGTGAGACCAACTCCTCATCCTCGCCCCGATCCGCCGCCCCATACTCCAAAGGATTAGTTCGCTATGCCGAAAGAGAAACGGGCACCCAGGAAACTGGCACCCAAGGCCCCCAAGGCTTGGCATTACAAGAACACCAAAATAACACCAGAACGGCCAGTGCGGCCTAATCCAGATCCCAGCCCGAAGCCATCTAAATAACGGGAGTCGAGTTTGGTCTGGGGGCCGATAGGCTACTGCGACGAGCAACAAACGGCTCGGAACTCACCCGACTTGGCTAAAACTGTGATGTAATTGCCGGTAGTTCATCATGCGCCTTCTCACCTGGATTTTCGCTTTTTCGGCGCTCGCTTCTGCCGACACGAACTCGGACGCGGTAGCCGTCCTGGCCGCGAAATGCCAGCAATGTCATAACCAGCAGATGCAGATGGCTGGGGTCCGGCTAACGTCGACCGCTGACCTCACCGCCAACCGGGAGCGCGTGCTGGCCGCGATCGCCTACACCGGCAAAGTCAAAATGCCGCCCACCGGTAAGATGGCCGCCGCCGATTCGGCACTGCTCGCCACTTGGCTCGCCGCTGGGGCTGTGTTCCCCACCAATGGCCCGCCCGCCGCCAGGGCTTCGACGTGGTGGGCCTTTCAACCGCCCGTCCGCCCGGCGGGAGACAGCATTGACCACTTCATCAACGCCAAGCTCTCCGAAAAAGGCATGAAAACCGCCGCCCCCGCCGACAAGCTGACGCTCATTCGCCGCGCTACCTATGACCTGCATGGATTGCCGCCCACCAACGCCGAGATCCAGGCCTTCGCGGCCGACACGCGTCCCGACGCCTACCGGCAGCTGATTGAGAAGCTGCTCGCTTCGCCGCGCTACGGCGAAAAGTGGGGCCGCCATTGGCTCGACCTCGCCCGTTACGGCGACACCTCCGGCTTTGAGCAGGACCCCTATTTGCTCTACTCCTGGCGCTACCGCGACTACGTCATCAAGAGCTTCAACGACGACAAGCCCTATGATCGCTTCATCCGCGAGACCATCGCCGGCGACGAAATCTATCCGGAAGAACCCGAAGCCCAGCAGGGCACCGGTTTCTACACTGTCAGCGCCAACCGCGACATGCTCTACAAGCAGGAGAGGGAGAATCGCGTCGAAACCCTTACCGACTTCACCGACACCACCAGCGGCGTCTTTCTGGGCTTGACGGTGGGCTGCGCGCGCTGCCACGACCATAAGTTCGACCCGATTCCCCAACGCGACTACTACCGCATGCAAGCCGTCTTCATGCCCCACCAGAAGACGCGCATCTTCCTCCATTACAACAACGCTCGCGGCTACGACTTGAACGAGAACACGCGTACCTTTCGCCTTCAGGAGTTGGGCTCCCAGATGATGGCCCTGCTCGATCCGCATCGCAAGGCTTTGCGCGACGCCACGCTCGCCAAGATGTCGCCGGAGGTGGGACTGGCATTCCGCACGGCGGATGACGTGAAGACGCCGGAGCAGAAAAAGATCACCGACCAGTTTCAGAAAGAGGTGGAGCCCTCTGACGCGCAGGTGTACGCGGTGCTGTCGAAGGAGGAGCAGGATCGTCTCGACCAGATCGAGAAGAAGCTGGTAGGGATGTATAAGAACTTCTCGCCGGGTCCCTTTTCGCCTGGCTTGACGGACATCAGCCGCGAATCGCCACGCACCTTCCTACCCCCTAAGGGCGGCGGTGAAGGCGAGGAGGTGGGCCCCGGTGTTTTGACGGCCCTCGGTGGTGGCGACATTGCCCCGCCGCCGGTAACCGCCGAAACCACGCAGCGCCGCAAGGGTCTGGCCGAGTGGATCGCGTCGCCCACCAATCCACTCACCGCCCGCGTCATGGTGAACCGCATTTGGCAGTTCCACTTCGGCCGCGGCATCGTCAACACGCCTTCTGACTTCGGCACTCGCGCCACCGCTTCGCACCGCGAGTTACTCGATTG
>JAYVRS010000896.1:0-13488 GCA_043776185.1 Bryobacteraceae bacterium
TTGGAGGCGGGCGCGGAAAAGGCGAGGCCTTCGCGTTTCAAGCGGGCTTCGATGGCGGCGTCAATTCCACGCAAGGACGGACGGGAGGGGGGAACGAAGCTCCAGTGCTTCTCCCATCTGGCGCCTTCGCTCACCCACTGCTTGAGTAAGTCGATTTCGCGCACCGTCAGGCCCGCCCCGGCCGATAGCGGCGGCATGCGCATGCCCTTCTTTTCGGTGGAGATTCGTTCGATGAGATGAGGGAGAGCGGCCCGCGCGCCGACCTCGGTATCCAGCCGCATGTTCGCTTTTCGATTGGCTGCATCGGGGCCGTGGCAGGAGTAGCAGCGATCCGACAGAATCGGCCGGATCTCGCGGTTGAAGTCGGCGGCGACCGCGAGCCAGGGAAAGAGAAGGGGCGCCCAACGAATCAGCATGCCCTCATCATATGCCAATCGCGATAAACTATTGGCAACGAGATGCCGCTCCGCCTGCTAATTGTCGCGTTAACGCTGTTGGCCACTGGCCAAGGTGCGCCACTTAACGAAGCGCAAGCATTCGTCAAAGAGCATTGCTTGGCCTGTCATCAGGGGGCCAAACCCTCAGGCGGCTTCAATGCCACGCAACTGACGGACAACAACCCTCGGGTTTGGGGCCGGGTGTTGCAGCGCGTTCGCGATGGCGACATGCCCCCAGCTACGGCGAAAGCCCCGACTTTGGCGGCCCGCGAGCAGTTCGTCATCACCGTGGACAATGCGTTGCGCGCCGACGCCTGCGCCGATGGCATCCAGCCGCGCCCGGCCCCCATCCGTCGGCTGAACCGTTACGAATACGGTGCCACGCTACGCGACCTGCTGAACATCCACATCGACGCCGGCCACAACTTGCCGGCCGACGGCGCGGGCGGCGAGGGCTTCGATAACGCCGCAGAGACGCTGTTTCTTTCGCCACTGCATGCGGAGAAGTATCTGGCAGCGGCGAAAGAGGGCATCGAATACGGTTTGAAAGATGCCAAGTCCCGCGCACGCTTCATTACGGCCGAGCCGAGCGACAAGCTGAAGGCCGAAGACGCGGCGCATCATGTGCTGGTCCATTTTCTGCCGCGCGCCTTTCGGCGTCCCGCGATGCCCGATGAAGTGGAACGCTATCTGGGCGTGTTTCTGCGGCAGAAGGGCAGCTTCGATAGCCGCATCGCTTACACGCTGCAAAGTATTCTGCTGTCGCCTCATTTCCTGTTTCGTTTTGAGGAGCCGACGCCAGTCGCACGCCCGGTGCCGGACTTTGCGCTGGCCTCGCGCCTCTCGTATTTCTTATGGGGATCGATGCCGGACGACGCGCTGTTTAGCCTCGCGGCGCAGGGCAAACTGGTGGACCCGGTCATCGTCCGGGAACAAACGATCCGCATGTTGAAGGACCAGAAGTCGCGCGATTTTGCCGAGAGCTTTGTGGAGCAATGGCTGGGTACGCGCGAATTAGGCCGCGATATCAAGCCCGACCCCAAGTTATACCCGGCCTTCTATGACGCCGAGATCCAAAGCGGAATGCGCTATGAGCCGATCCTCTTTTTCCAGGAGTTACTCAGCGAGGATCTCTCTTTGCTCTCGCTGCTGGATTCAGACTTCACGTTCCTGACTAATAAGCTGCAGAAGCACTATGGCATTTTGCTGGAAGAGAAGCTGCGGCAACAGCCGAAGCGGGTTACTTTGCCGCCGGGCACCCATCGCGGCGGATTGCTGGGCATGGCCGCGGTGCTCGCCGTGTCGTCGTACCCGAATCGCACGAGCCCGGTGCTGCGCGGCAAGTGGATTCTCGATGCGATGCTGGGGACACCCTCGCCACCGCCGCCGCCCAATGTCCCTTTGTTGGACGAGCATCAAGGGGCGACGCCGGCCACGCTGCGCGCCCGCCTGATGCTGCATCGGCAGAACCCCACGTGTGCGAGTTGCCACAATCGGCTGGATCCGTTGGGCTTCGCGCTCGAGAATTATGACGTGCTGGGCCTGTGGCGGACCACGGATGCAGGATTGCCCATCGACACGGCCGGCGAGTTGCCCGATGGGGCGCGCTTCAATGGGCCGGACGAATTGAAGAAGACCCTAATCGCGCGTCAGGACCTATTTATTCGTAACCTGACTAACAAGCTGTTCGGCTATGCCCTGGGCCGTGGCTTGAATCGCGAAGATGCCTGCGCGGTCGATCAAATTGTTTCGAGTTTGGGGCGTAATGGTTTTAAAGGCCAGACGTTGATCCACGGCATCATCGACAGCGTCCCGTTTCGTCAACAGCCCGCCGCACTTACAAGAAAGTTACTACCATGACTAAGCACACCCCGATCGCTCGCCGTACGTTACTGAGAGGCATGGGCATGTCCCTGGGTCTGCCTTGGCTGGAAGCTATGGCCGCCACGCCGAATTCTGCGCCGCCGGTGCGTTTTGCCGCGCTTTATATGCCTAATGGCGTGCGCGAGGACACGTGGACCCCGTCGGAGATTGGCCCGGGCTTCACGGTGACGCCGACGCTGGAACCCTTGGCCGACCTGAAGCAGGACCTTACCGTGCTCACCAATCTTTGGAATCAAGGTAGCGTGGGCGGCGATGGCCACTACGTGAAGATGTCGGGCTTCCTGACCAGCACCACAGTGACCAAGACGCTGGGGGTCGATATCAATTGCAATGGCGTTTCGATGGATCAGTTAGCGGCGCGCGTGGCGGGACGGCATACGCCGCTCGCTTCGCTGGAACTGGGCATTGCGCCGGTGACCACGGGCGTCGATAAGAACGTCGGCTATACGCGGGTCTATGGGTCGCACATTGCTTGGAGTTCGCCCACCACACCGCTCGCTCGCGAGGTGAATCCGCACCTGGTTTTCGAACGGCTGTTCTATGCGGGCAGCCAGAGCACCGATACGGCGACGCAAGACCGGCAGTTGCTGGACGGCGTGCTGGAGGATGCCCGTCAGTTGCGGGGCAAGCTGGGCGTGGCGGATCGCGTGCGGCTGGACGAGTACCTTTCGGTGGTGCGCGGCCTTGAAGATCGTTTGGCGCGCGCGACGCGGCCGCAGCAGACGCCTTGGAAGGCGCGGGTGGCCTTGAACGCCGCGGACAAGCCGCCGGCCCAGCCCAAGGATTACGCGGACCACGTCCGGTTGATGATGGACATGATGGCGTTGGGCTTTCAATCGGACACGACGCGCATTGCCACCTTCATTTTCGGCAATGAGGTGAGTAACCAGAACTTCTCGTTCCTGGAGGGGGTGAAGGGCGGCCACCACTCGCTTTCGCATCACGAAAAAAATCCCGAGAACTTGCGGCAGTATCAGCTGATCAATCGTTGGCATGTGGCGCAATACGCTTACTTACTAAGTAAGTTGCGGGCGATGAAAGAGGGCTCGGGCAACGTGCTGGATAACTCGGTGATTTTGTTTGGCAGCGGCTTCCGCGATGGCAATAAGCATGATCCGCATAACTTGCCGATTCTGCTGGGTGGCCGGGGCGGCGGGCGATTGGCGGCGGGTCAGCATCTCTCTTATAGCCCGGACACGCCGTTGTCCAATCTTTATGTCAGTCTGCTGGACATTTTGGGTGCACCGGTAGAGCGTTTCGCGGATAGCACGGGTCCGTTGCCGGGCGTGTTGGCGTAAACATTACAGCGCGCGGGCTAATTCGGCATCCGAGTAAGGGTGAGCGTGAGAAATTTAGTAGTAGTGTTGGGCGATCAGTTGGACCGCGCATCGGCAGCGTTTGACGGTTTTGACGCGAAGCGTGATCGCGTTTGGATGGCCGAGGTGCACGAGGAGTCCACGCACGTTTGGAGCCACCAAGCGCGCATCGTGCTCTTCCTTAGCGCGATGCGTCACTTCCGCGATGAGCTTCGCCAGGAAAGACTTTGGAAGGTGGAGTACACGGCGCTGACTGCCGGCACTCTCGCCCAAGCGCTGACCAAAGACGTCGCTCGGCTGAAACCGGCCAACGTCATCATGGTGCAGCCCGGGGATTATCGCGTTCAGCACTCTTTGCTGGCCGCCGTCCCGAGCCTACAGATTCTCCCAGACCAACATTTTCTCAGCACGCCTCAGGATTTCGCCCAACACGCCGAAGGGCGCAAGCAACTGCGCATGGAGTATTTCTATCGTGAGATGCGGCGGCGTTACCAGGTGCTGATGGAGGGCGACAAGCCCACCGGCGGCGATTGGAATTATGACTCCGACAATCGCGAAGCATTCGGCAAGCAGGGGCCTGGTCTGTTGCCCCAGGCCGAAGACTTCCCGCCGGACAAAATTACGCTGGAAGTGATGCGGGAGGTGCGGGGACAGTTTCCCCAACACCCTGGCCAATTGGAGCATTTCAACTGGCCGGTGACGCCGGTGGACGCCCGCCGTTCATTGCATGACTTCATCGCGCATCGGTTACCCAAGTTCGGGCTTTACCAGGACGCGATGTGGACCGATGAGCCCTATCTGCACCACTCGCGAATCGCCTCCGGCTTGAACCTGAAACTCCTGAACCCGCGCGAGGTGATAGCGGCTGCCGAAGAGGCTTATCGGCATGGCCAAGCACCTTTGGCGGCCGTGGAAGGATTCATCCGGCAGATACTGGGATGGCGCGAATACGTTCGCGGCATTTACTGGCACTTCATGCCGGATTACGCGGACCTCAATGCCCTGGATGCCCATGCCCCTTTGCCCGCCTTTTACTGGACCGGCGAGACCGACATGGAGTGTCTGCGGCAAGCTATTGGCCAAACGCTGCGCCACGGCTACGCTCACCACATTCAACGGCTCATGGTCACCGGGCTCTATTCGTTGCTGCTGGGGGTGGAACCGCGTGAGATTCACCAATGGTATCTAGCCGTATATGTCGATGCCGTGGAGTGGGTGGAGTTGCCCAACACCATGGGAATGTCGCAATTCGCCGATGGCGGCATCATGGCGTCGAAGCCGTATGCGGCCTCGGGCAAGTACATTGAGCGGATGAGCAACTACTGCGGAAGCTGTCAGTATAATCCGGCCGAGGCGGTGGGCGACCAAGCTTGCCCTTTCACGACTTTGTATTGGGATTTTCTGATGCGGAACGAAGCGCGGTTGCGCCGGGTGCCGCGCATGGAAATGCAGCTGCGCAATATTCAGAGGTTGAGCGCTGAGCGGAAGTTGGAGATCACTAAGCGCGCCAACATGTTACGCCAGTAACTGCTGTAACGCGGGCGTTTGGGGGTAAGGATGGCCTTTATATTGGCGGAAGCCTTCGCCGAATTCGAGGCCGGCGGAGGTGCCACGTTGACGGGTCCATTGCTCCATGGTGATGAGGTAGTTGTCCATGCCGTGGTGCGAGCGAAGCCAGTTTCTTTGGGACTCGTGGCAAGCGAGCATGTCGCGCTTGGTGGCGAAGACGGCGGTGACGTCGACGACAAAATCGGGGGCCACGGGGTGGCCTTGGCGATCGCGGCCTTCGACGGGGTCCATGAAGTAGAGGTGCGGAATGAAGTCGAGCGCAGGGGCAGCGCCGGGCACGCTGTAATTGGGCGCGCCAGCGGCAAAACAGGCGTCGCGTACCAGCACGGAGACCATCTCGTGGTCGGCTAGATAGTCCGATGGGGCGGAGGTGAGCACGATTTCGGGGCGTAGTTCACGGATGAGACTGGTGGTTAAGCGGCGGGAGGCATCGTCATTGAAGATGGCGAGGTCGTGGAAGCCGCCCCATTGATACTTGGCGCCTATCAAAGCGGCGGCGTTGGCGGCTTCGCCCTTGCGGATGCGGGCGGTTTCGGCCGGGGTGTACTCGCGGCTGCCGCAGTCGCCGTCGCACATGGTGACGAAGGTGAGATCGTGCCCGGCGGCGGCCAAGCGCGCGCAGGTGCCGCCCGCCAGAATTTCGATGTCGTCGGGATGCGCATGAATGGCCAGGATTCTCATATCTCCCTTAAAGTGTAGTCTGGGATGGTTGATCCCCAATTTTGATCACCGATACAGCGACGCGCGCAGCATTCTGAGCCGCACCAGCGGCTTCATCGCCCAGGCCGGCTTCACGCATTCGCTGACCCCAGCTCGCAACTGCACCTTGGCTTGCAGCTATTGCTACGTGCCCACGATGCGCATCCAGGGCGGATTGCGGCCGGAAGATTGGCAACGTTGGGGGCAGTTTACTACCTTCAAGCAGAACGCAGCGGCGCTGCTGGATAAGGAGCTGCGAGCTGGACAAGTGATCTATTGCTCACCGCTGGTGGACCCTTACCAGCCCAGCGAATCGCTGATGCCGTCTATTCTGGAGGCGCTGATTCGCCGGCCACCGGCGGTGTTCGTGATTCAGACACGTTCGCCGCTGATTCTGCGTGACGTGGCTTTGCTCGAAGCTTTGCGCGAGCGCACCACGCTGCGCGTGAGCTTTTCGGTGACCAGCAATCGACCGGAGGTCCTGCGCCATTATGAGCCGCGTTGCGCACCCTATGAGGCGCGGTTGGCTGCCATTCGCGAACTAAATGGCCGGGGCATTGCAACGCATGTGACGCTGGCCCCGCTGCTGCCGTGCGATGTGGAGAGGGTGGTGGCGGACGTGCTGGAAGTTTCGCCGTACGCCGTAATCGGTGACCCGCTGCATGCGCGGGCGACGAAGCAGCGCGGCGCTACTACCCGCGCCGTCGCCTTCCAGATCGCCGCTCATCATGGTGAGGGACAATGGTTTGATCCGCAATTTCAAGCGGCCTTGGTGGAAGAGATCCGCCAAGCAGCCGCACTCGCCGGTCGGCCCTTCGTCACTGGCCCAGAAGGATTCTCATGCTTAGCTCGCCCGAAATCTTGAATCGACTCGGCATTGCCGCGATCAACCCGGGAGCCTCCACCGGCGAATGGATCCAAACGCGCGGCCCGGAGCTGATCTCGTACTCGCCCATCGATGGCCAGGAACTGGCGCGGGTGACGATGGCCGAGCGGCAGGATCTCGAAACAGTGATGGCTGCGGCGGCGAAAACGTTTGAGCAGTGGCGCATGATGCCCGCCCCGGCGCGCGGCCAGATCGTGCGGGAGATCGCGATTGAACTGCGCCAGCATCTCGACGACCTGGGCGCGCTGGTGAGCCTGGAGATGGGCAAGATTCTCGCCGAGGGGCGCGGCGAAGTGCAGGAGATGATCGATGTCGCCGACTTCGCCGTCGGCCTCTCCCGCCAACTCTACGGCGTCACGATGCACAGCGAGCGCCCCGGCCATCGCATGTACGAACAGTGGCACCCGCTTGGGCTGGTGGGTGTGATTACGGCTTTCAATTTCCCGGTGGCCGTTTGGGCCTGGAACGCCCTGATTGCGGCCGTGTGCGGGGACTGTGTGATTTGGAAGCCCTCCGAACAGACGCCGCTGACGGCGATCGCCGTGCAGAATATCTGCGACCGCGTGTTGGGCCGCCACGGCTTAAAGGGCGTGTTCAATCTGGTGATCGGCAGCGTGGAGGAGATCGGCGAACCGATGCTGGCCGACAAGCGTTTGCCGCTGATCAGCGCCACGGGCTCTTGCCGGATGGGCCGTCGCGTGGGCCAGGTGGTGGGGCAACGGCTGGGGCGCACATTGCTCGAATTGGGTGGCAACAACGGCGTCATCGTGATGGACGACGCGCCGTTGGAGCTCGCCGCGCGCGCCGCGCTTTTCGGGGCCGTGGGCACGGCGGGCCAACGCTGCACTTCTTTGCGTCGCCTGTTCTTGCAGCGAGGCATCGCGCAGCCGTTTCTGGAGCGGCTGCGGGCGGCTTATGCGCAGGTAAAGATCGGGCATCCGCTGGAGGCCGGCACCTTGATGGGTCCGCTGGTGAATCAGCGGGCGGTGGCCGCGATGCAAGAGGGCTTGGCGGTTATCCGCCAGCAAGGCGGCGAGGTGATCTACGGCGGGCGGACGCTTGAGGGCTGCTATGCGGAGCCCTGCATCGTGAAAGCCGCGCAACCGCTGCCGATCATGCAGGACGAGATCTTCGCCCCCATTTTGTATGTCGTGGAGTTCGATGAACTGGAGCAGGCCATCGGCTGGCACAACGACGTGCCCCAAGGGCTCTCGTCGGCGATCTTCACGTCGGGGCTGGTGGCTGGCGAGACTTTTCTCAGCGCTCGCGGCTCCGATTGCGGCATCGCCAATATCAACATTGGCACCAGCGGCGCGGAGATCGGGGGCGCCTTTGGCGGGGAGAAGGACACGGGCGGCGGACGGGAGTCAGGCTCCGATTCGTGGAAAGCGTATATGCGGCGGCAGACGGTGACGATCAACTGGTCGGGCGAACTGCCGTTGGCGCAGGGGATTCGGTTTGGATCTTAGTTGCGGGCGGGCCGGAGGCCCACCCCACTGGCATTTACAGCACAGTAACTGAGCGACGAAAGTTACTGGTCCGGTAGACTTGTGCTGATGCGCCTCGCTTTACTCGTGGTCGTTACTTCGCTCGGCACTTCGCTCGGTGCCGGGCCTGGACGCTGGCAGACGCTTTTGCAGAAGGATAGCTTCTCCGGTTGGCGCAGTCCGTCGGGACATACGCCGATGGAAGGCGCGTGGACGATCGTCAATGGCGTGCTGACGGCTAAGCCTTACGTGCAGCATCGCACCGACCTTTGGACGACAGGGGAGTACGAAAACTTCGAGCTGGAGTGGGAGTGGAAGGCGGCCAAAGGGGCCAATAGCGGCGTGAAGTATTGGGTGCAGCGCGCGGTGACGATGGTGGTGCTGAAGGAAGATGTCGAGTGGCGGACGGTGTCTGATCCGCGCGAGGCACCGAACGAGACCACGCTCGAATACAGCGTTGGGTTGGAGTACCAGATGGCCGACGACGCACACGAGCCGGCATCGCTGGCCAGGGCGAACTCGCGGGCGGGCGGGCTTTACGGGCTGTTTGCGCCTTCGCCCGAAGCCGTGAAACCGCATGACCAATGGAACCGCAGCCGGGTGGTGGTGCGGGACGGGCACTTCGAACATTGGCTCAACGGCAGGCAAACTCTGGGTTTCGATTTGGCGAAGTTGGAGGCCCAACTGAAGGAGGCGAAGCAGACGGACCGGCTGGGGCGGCGGATGGGTCCGATTGCGTTGCAGTATCACCAGACCGTGGTGTCGTTCCGCAAGATGCGGGTTCGGCGGCTTTAGGCGGTTAGAATAGCAAGGTGAATCCGCAGGCGTTGACGGCTGAAAAAGAGACGGAAGTGAGGGCGAACTTCGCCCGGCAAGGGTTGATGCGCTCGCTGGGGGCGGTGTTGACGGCGGTGGAAGCGGGCCGCTGCGTGATCGAGCTACCTTTCTCAGAAGCCGTGGCCCAGCAGATGGGATTCTTTCACGGAGGCATTGTCGGGGCGATCGGCGACACGGCGGGCGGATACGCCGCGATGACCTTGCTGCCCGCGGGAGCCGACGTATTGACGCTGGAATACAAGATCAATTTTCTGCGCCCGGCGGCTGGCGGGCGGATTGTGGCGGAGGGGACGGTGCTGCGGGCTGGGCGCACCGTGGTGGTGACGCGGGTGGACGTTTATGTGGAGTCCGAGGGGGGCCGGTTGTTGTGCGCGGCGCTGCAGCAGAGCATTATGAGAGCGCCGTCTTAGTCGCCCAGAAGGCGGGCCGGAGGCCCACCCCACTTTATACGAGCTTGGTCTTTTTGATGGGCAGTTCCCGAATGCGCTTGCCGGTGGCGGCGAAGATGGCGTTGGTGATGGCGGGGGCGATGGGAGGGACGCCGGGTTCGCCGACGCCGGCGTGCGGCGCGTCACTGGGCACGATGTGCACGTGGGTGATCGTCGGGGCTTCGTGGATGCGGGCGACGGGGTAATTGTGGAAGTTCGACTGCTGAATGCGGCCATCGGCGGCGGTGATCTCGCCCATCATGGCGAGGCTGGTGCCGAAGACGGCGGCGCCTTCAAACTGCGCGCGGACGCGATCCGGATGGATGATTTGGCCGGCGTCGATGGCTAAGTCGATGCGCGGAATGTGGACCACGCCCTTGTCGTCCACCTCCACTTCCACCACGGCGCAGACGTAGGTGAGGAAGCTGCGATGAGCGGCAATGCCCAGCGCACGATTCTTCGAAGGCTTCTTGTTGGCCCAGCCGGACTTATCGGCGGCCAGCTGAATCACGCGCCGCAAGCGAGCCGTGTCGAAGGGGAATTTCTCGGCTGATTGGCCGTTGTTCCAGAACTTGGTGCCTTCGGCGGCAAAGTCGATTTTGCGGTCGGGACCCAACGCGGCCAGCAGGTATTCCACGCGGTCGCGACCGGCTTGGGCGGCTAACTCGTCGATGAAGGAGTGTACGCCAAAGGCATGGTAAATGTTGGCCACGGCGCGCATCCAACCGATGCGGAAATGGTTTTTGGCGGGGCCGTTTTCGGCCCGCATATTGGGGACGGCGTAAGGCGTATCGGTTAAGCCCATGCCGAGTTCGAACTCCTCGCCGTAGACGGCGGCGGGGTTAAAGGTGGAGCCGATGGTGGGGAAGACGGAGCGTTGCAGCCAGGCGGCGGGCTTACCCTGGGCATCGACGGCGGCCTTCAGATACATGGCACCGACGGTGTGGTAGTAGTCGAAGCGGATGTCCTCTTCGCGGCTCCAAACCACCTTGACGGGCTTGCCGAGCTTCTTCGAAAGCAAGGCGGCTTCGACGACGTAATCGGGCTTCGACTTACGACCGAATCCGCCGCCCAGCAGGGTGACGTGGCAGATGACGTCTTCCTTCTTGATGCCGAGCGCGGGGGCCACGGCCTCCTGCACGGCTTGCGGATTCTGGGTGGGGCACCAGCAGGTGAGCTTGCCGTCACGAAAGTCGGCGAGGGCGACGGGCGGCTCCATGGGCGCGTGGGCGAGCATGGGCACGTAGTATTCGGCTTCGTGAGTCTTGGCCGCGTTGGCAAAAGCGGCATCGACGTTGCCCACGTTGCGGACCACCTTTTGCGGTTTGCGCGCCGTGTCCTGCAGGGTCTTCTTGAAGGCCTCGGAGTCGAAGGTGGCGTTGGGGCCGCTCTCCCATTCCACCTTCAGTTTCTTGCGGCCTTGCATGGCGGCGTAAGTGGAGTTGGCGATGACGGCCACGCCGCCCAGGGCCTGGAAGGCATGCGGGGGCGTAAAGCCATCCAGCACCACGGTGCCTTCGACGCCTTTCACCTGCTTGGCGGCGGCGTCATCGAAACTCTTCAACTTGCCGCCATAGACGGGCGAACGCTCGATGGAGGCGTAGACCATGCCCGGCATGTGCGCATCCATGCCGAAGGTGCCTTTACCGGCGACGATGTCGTCCTGGTCGATGATCGGAATGTCTTTCCCGACGTAGCGGTACTTGGCGACGGGCTTGTAAGTGAGCTCGTTTTTGGCGGGCACCGGTTGCTTGGCCGCCAGGGCGACCAGTTCGCCGAAGCCCGCCTTCTTGCCGGATTTGGCGTGGACCACTTCGTGATTGCGCGCCTCCACCTCACCCGTCGGCACGCCCCATTTGGCGGCGGCGGCGCGTTCGAGCATCATGCGAGCGGCGGCTCCGGAGTCTTTGACGGTCTCGACAAAGTCGCGGATGGAGCAGGAGCCATCAGTGTTCTGCGAACCGTATTTGGTGTTGCCCAGCGCTTGCTCTACTTTGACGCGCTTCCAGTCGGCGTCCAATTCCTCGGCGAGCACCAGCGGCAAGGCGGTGCGGATGCCGGTGCCCATCTCGGAGCGGTGGGCCAGAATGGTGACGAGCCCATTGGGGGCGATGCCGACGAAGACGTTGGGCATCCAGGGTTGGGGCGATTGGGCGGCTTTCGCGAGCGGGGCGGTGCCCAGAATCAGCGTGCCGGCGGAGAACATTTGGCCTAAGAAGCCGCGGCGAGAGTGACGGGTAATCGAGTGGCGGGTAATCATGCCTTCACCCCCGCCGCCACTTTGATGGCCGCGCGAATGCGTTGGTAGGTGCCGCAGCGGCAGATGTTGCCCTGCATGGCTTGGTCAATCTGCTGGTCGTTGGGCTTGGGGGTCACCTTCAGGAGAGACGCGGCCTGCATGATTTGTCCACTTTGGCAGTAGCCGCATTGGGCGACGTTACACTGCTTCCAGGCTTGTTGGACGGGGTGGTTGGCTTGGGCGCTTAGCCCTTCAATGGTGGTGATGGTTTTGCCGGCGGCCTCACTCATGGGCGTGGTGCAACTGCGGGCGGCTTGGCCATTAAGATGGACGGTACACGCTCCGCAAAGCCCCATGCCGCAGCCGAACTTGGTGCCGGTAAGCGTGAGTTCGTCGCGCAGGAACCAGAGCAAGGGCATGGCGGGGTCGCCGTCGAAATTGCGGCTTTTGCCGTTCACCTTAAGCTTGATCATCCCAGCACTCCTTATCGAATCAATTGACGGCCTGTTCCGGTAGGGTACCAGGATTTTTGTACGGGTGGTAGCCGCAAAATAGGCGGTGGTGATTATCGGGGTGGCTGGTATACTGGGCATTGAGCTCTCGCGTGCAAATTTTCACCAATACGTTTGTCCCTAGTACTATTACCTTGGCCCATCAGGAGGCCGCGTGAAGCGTTCCGGTTCCGACGATACGCTGCGTTGTTCGTTCTGTCATAAGAGCCAGGACGTGGTGGGCAAGCTGATTTCGTCGCCCTCGGACTATCCGCGGGCCTACATTTGCGACGAGTGCATCAATGTCTGCAACTCCATTCTCGAGGACGACAAGACCGACCATCAGCAGGTGGGGCCTAACAAGCTTCCCAAGCCGCTCGAACTCAAGGAGTACCTGGACCAGTTCGTGATTGGCCAGGAAGAAACCAAGAAGAAGCTGGCCGTCGCGGTTTATAACCACTACAAGCGCATCCAGATGAACAAGCAGCGGGGCAACGACGTGGAAGTGTCGAAGTCGAACATCATGCTGATTGGGCCGACGGGTACGGGCAAAACGCTGCTGGCGCAAACCCTGGCGCGCATTTTGGACGTGCCCTTTGCCATCGTCGACGCCACCACGTTGACCGAAGCCGGCTACGTCGGCGAAGACGTCGAGAACATCATCCTGCGACTTTTGCAGAACGCCGATTGGGATGTGGCGCGCGCCCAGCAAGGCATCATCTACATCGACGAAATCGACAAGATTGGCCGCAAGGACGACAATCCTTCCATTACGCGCGACGTATCGGGCGAAGGCGTGCAGCAGGCGCTGCTGAAGATCCTGGAAGGCACCATCGCCAATGTGCCCCCCCAGGGCGGCCGTAAGCATCCGCACCAGGAATTTACGCCGGTGGATACGTCGAACATCCTGTTCATCTGCGGTGGCGCTTTCGTGGGGCTGGAACGGATCATCTCGCGCCGGGTGGGCAAGCGGCAGATCGGCTTCAGCGGTCCGGAAGAGGCGAATGGCGAAGGCGCGCGCAAGGTGATCCACACCAAGCGCGATACTGACCTATTGAAGGACGTGCAGCCGACCGACTTGATCAAGTCCGGCTTCATCCCCGAGTTTATCGGCCGTCTGCCGGTGATTGCGGTGCTAGAAGATCTCTCGAAAGATGCGCTGGTGCAGATCCTCACGAAGCCGAAGAACGCGCTCATTAAGCAGTATCAGAAGCT
>JAYVRS010000897.1:0-3813 GCA_043776185.1 Bryobacteraceae bacterium
GCGTGGGTAAGGACGGTGTCGACGCCATCCAGGCGCCGCGCGATCTCTTGAGCGATCAAAGGCAGGTGTCGCGTGGCTTCCTGATCCGGGATGGGCAACACCTCGCACTGCGCTTCACTAACGCCAGCCAGCACGACGGCACGCAGCATCTCTTGGCGGCGATGCGCCGCATAGTCCTCGCGGGTCGAGAAGCCGGCGCGGGTAAAGTACTTGGGATTGCGGGGGCCGGAGTCCGTCACATGCAGAATGCGGCAATCGGGCCCGAGCCGGGTGCTGGCGGCGATCACTTCGTCGTCATAATGAGCTACTACGATTAACAGCACTCATGCCATTATGAGCACGTGCGCATCGGAATTACTTGTTATCCCACTTACGGTGGCAGCGGCATCGTGGCCACGGAACTGGGCCTGGAGCTTTCGCTGCGTGGCCATGAGGTTCACTTCATCAGCTACGCGAATCCCGTGCGGCTGGACGGCCGCGAGCGCATCTTTTATCACGAGGTAGAGGTGACGCCGTATCCCCTATTCCAATATCCGCCCTACACGCTGGCGCTGGCCTCGCGCATGGTGGATGTGGCGGAGCATCACAACCTCGATTTGCTGCACGTACATTACGCCATTCCCCATTCAGTGTCGGCCTACCTGGCGCGAGCCATGATGCGCGCGCGGAGACCCCTGCCCTTTGTAACCACCCTGCATGGCACCGACATCACGCTGGTCGGCACGGACCCCAGCTACTTCCCCATCACCAAGTTCTCAATCGAAGAGAGCGACGCGGTGACGGCCATCAGCCAGGACCTGAAGCAACAGACGCAAACCGTATTCGGCATCACGCGGCCCATCGAGGTGATCTACAACTTCATTTGCCCCACCACCTATCGGCCACGGCCGGAAGCGCGCGAGAAGCGGCCGACCTTGATCCATATCTCGAACTTTCGGCCCGTGAAGCGCGTGCTCGATTGCGTCCGGATCTTCGCGCAGGTGAAGCAGCGCGTTGACGCGGACCTTTGGATGGTGGGCGATGGGCCCGAGCGCATGCCGGCCGAGCGGTTGGCGCGGGAGTTGGGTTTGGAGGATCGGGTGCGCTTCTGGGGCAAGCAGGACCAGATTCCCGAGTTGCTGCCACGCGCGCATGTCCTGCTGATGCCCAGTGAGATGGAGAGCTTCGGCTTGGCGGCGCTGGAGGCGATGTCCTGCGGCCTGGTGCCGGTGGCGACGCGCGTCGGCGGCGTGCCCGAGTTGATCGATGATGGCCGAACTGGGTTCCTAGCGGCGGTGGGCGATGTGGATGCCCAAGCCAGCTCGGTGGTTCGGCTGCTGAGCGACCCAGCGCTCTACGCGACGATGTCGGCTGCGGCGCGGCACGCGGCCGAGACTCGCTTCAATACCAACCAAGTGATCCCGCAATACGAAGCGATCTACGAGCGAGTGTTAGCTTAGCGGGGGGTTGCCGCCGGAAGCCCGCTTCTGCCACACTCTAGGTTTGCTTCTGAAGACCCTGATCGTCATCGCCCTGTCTGTCGCCGCTGTGAGCGCCCAGCTTCCCCCGCGGCTTTCGCTGCGCTATACGGTGGAGTGGCGGCTGATCACGGCCGGCTGGGCGCGGCTTGATTACGATGCGCAGAACACCGCGCGGGTGCATCTCGAAAGTCAAGGCTTCGTTTCGCGGCTCTATCGCGTGAACGACAACTACCTCGCCGTTCTTGACCAAGCGCTCTGCACCAGCACCGTCAGCATGCAAGCCGAAGAGGGTAGCCGCAAGCGGGAGACGCTGATCACCTTCGACAAAGAGCGCAAACGCATTCGGTACCTGGAGAAAGATCTGGTGAAGAATCAAGTCCTGCTGGACAAGGCGATGGTATCGGGGGGCTGCGTCAATGACATCATTGGCGGTCTGATGCGGCTCCGCACTTTGAAGCTGGAACCCGGCCAGACGCTTTCCTTACCGCTTTCCGACGGGAAGCGTTTGGCCACAGTAAAGGTGGAAAGCGAAGCCAAGGAGGACTTGAAAGCGCCGGCGGGCACCTTCGCTGTCACGCGCTATTTGGTGAATGTCTTCGATGGCGTGCTCTACAACCGCAAAGGCACGCTGCAAGTCTGGGTGACGAACGATGAGCGCCGTTGGCCCGTGCAGATTCGCGCTCGCTTGCCATTCTACATTGGCTCGATTACTTTGCAATTGGAGAAAGAGGAAAAACCCTAATGTCGAAGTGTGCGGCCTGGCTGGTATTTTGCGTGGGCGCGGCGATGGCGCAGTCCAATCTGATGCCCAATCTGATGCCCAGCCGGGAGGTGTTGGCGCTGGAGCAGCGAGGTGCGCAATTGATGGAATCCATCTCGTTGCTGGTGCCGGAGCTTTCGCGGGCGGCCGCGCCTTTGCTCGAGAATGCGAAGCAGGCGCGCGAGAGCCTCATCCTGGCGCCCGGCGGCATGCACTCCGGGCTGGTCCACACCTATTTGGTGAATGCGCGGGCTTTTGCCTTGTTATCCGACGCAGTGCCCAAACCCTACCCATTTCCCGATGAGGGCCGCAAGCAAGTCACTGAGTATCGTGATCTCGTGAGTAAGTTGGAGGCCCACTTCACGGCGTTATTGCAGCAGCGCGAAGCGGCACTGCGGCCGGCTGACCGCGACAACGTCAAGCGCTATGCCGAGGCCAATACGCGCCTCGCGCCGGCCACGCCGGGGCGGGTGGTGTTTCTGGGCGATTCGATCACCGACTTTTGGCGACTCAATGAATACTTCCCCACGCAAGATTTCGTGAATCGCGGTATCAGCGGGCAAGTGACCGGGGAAATGCTGGGCCGGATGAAGGCCGACGTGCTTGACCTGAAACCGGCGGCAGTGGTGATTCTGGCGGGGACGAATGACTTGGCTCGTAACGTGCCGCTTACCGTCATTCAAAATAATTTCACCATGGTGGCGGATCTGCTGACGCTCCATCGGATCAAGGTGATCTACGCTTCGGTGCTGCCCATCAGCGACTATCATCGGGCGGAGAATCCGACTTACGCGCGCTCCGTGCAGCGGCCGCCCGAACAGATTCTCGCGATCAACCAGTGGCTCGAAAGCTTTTGCAAGAATCGCGGCTTCACTTACTTGAATTACTTTCCGGTGCTGGCGGATGGTACGGGGATGTTGAAGGCGGAGGTGGCCGAGGACGGCTTGCACCCCAACGCGATGGGCTATCGGCTGATGGCACCTTTGGTGGCCGAAGCTATCCAAAAGACGCTGGCGGTTGCCCCATCGCGCCCGGCCAAGTCACGCTGACTTTCGTACTGGTACGTCTTAGTCTGGGAGACTACATTTAGGAACTCATGCGGCGCCAAATGCGTCGTACACTCAGTGAATCGAATCCCTCATATGTATGCGGATTCGACCGATGAGCACAATATCGGTAGGCCCTGTTTGCCCGAAGCTTAAGTAGGGAGGTGCGTGATGCAAGTCTTTGGTCCACGGAAGTGGGTAGAGATCCCCGGTTGCGAAACCCTGGAGTTACCGCCGCTGCTGGTAAACGGCCGGCATGATGGCCGTTATCGAGGGCACCCGGAAAAGCTGGAACGCGTCGTCGGATTGGCCGCCAACATCGTCGAAAGCGAAGAGATGATCGACGATGGCACCTTGCCGTTGAACTTGATCGAAGTGGAGCATCAGCGCCGCAAGATGGATCTGGCGCTTAATCTGGTGGACCAATATTTTCTATTCCTGAACCAATGGAATTGGGGCGATTCGATCCTGTCCTGGATCCGGCAATGCGAGACGACGTTCGAGCTCAATGCCAACCTGAGGCCTTTTCTGCGCACCGACGTCTGGC
>JAYVRS010000898.1:0-3810 GCA_043776185.1 Bryobacteraceae bacterium
CCAGCCTATAACGCGTTCGTCCTCCAACAAGGCCAGGCCAATTCGGCGGCCACCTTGATCCTCAAGACGCGGGAGGCCTCGTCGGACCCCTTCGTGCTCGCACGCATCCGCCAAGCCGAAGCCATCTTTCTCGCGGGCGGCGACCAATGGAATTACATTCGCCAGTGGAAGGGCACGCCGCTCGCCACGGTGTTGCAAGAGCGGATTGCGCAAGGCGTCCCCATCGGCGGCACCAGCGCCGGACTGGCCATCTTGGGCCAACACTACTTCGCTGCCGAGCACGATACGGTCACCTCCGCCGAAGCGCTATCCGATCCGTTCCACGCCAAAGTGACTTTGGGCCAGGACTTTCTCAAGCTTCCCCATCTCCAAGGCCTCATCACCGATAGCCATTTTATGGAACGCAAACGGGAAGGGCGGCTGGTCGCCTTCATCACCCGTTTGAATGCCCGCGGCTTAGGCATCGACGAAGCCACAGCTGTTCTGCTACAGCCCGATGGCCAGTCCCGCGTGGTGGGTAAGAATAGCGCCCACTTTTACTCACCCTCCGCCGAAAAGTCCCTTTGCGTAGCGGGCCAACCGCTCGAGGTGAAGGGCGTCCGCGTTCTCCGCGTCAAGGCCGGCGACGCCTTCGATTTCGTCACTTGGACCGGTACTGGCGTGTCCGCAACCGTGAGTGCGAAGGCTGGTGCTACAATCGAATCTGGATTGCTATGATTATTTTCCTGACCATCATACACGTGCTCGTGTGCTTACTTTTGATCGGTGTTGTGTTGCTGCAGAGCGGTAAGGCTGCGGATCTCGCGGGCGCTTTTGGCGGTATGGGTTCGCAGACTACGTTTGGTCCGCGCGGCGCCGCCACCCTGCTGACGAAGGCGACCACCATCGCCGCCGGGCTCTTTATGGTCACCTCGCTTAGCTTGGGAGTGCTGCAAAGCCGGGCTGGTGGCAGTCGCTCGATTCTGGAGCGGAATGCGCCCGTATCGGCACCGAAAGCGCCCGCCAAGGCACCGGCTGTCCCCCAAGTCACGATTCCGACGGCACCGAACACGGCGACTCCGAAGGTAGATGTCACGCCCGTCCCGCAGAATGCCACGCCCAAGACCGGCATGCCCCAGGCCGCGCCGACCAAGAAGTAGTACACTGGGATTGTCATTGCGGAGGTGGCGGAATTGGCAGACGCACTAGCTTGAGGTGCTAGCGAGTAACATCGTAGGGGTTCAAGTCCCCTCCCCCGCACCATTTTTTAAGACAAAGCCGGCCAGCAATGGTCGGCTTTGTTTTTTTGCACCAGACACGGAACCCTTGGCCAAGTCGTGCGTACTAAACGGATAGCCATGCTCTCTGATCTGCGTTTTGCCGTCCGCACCTTGAGCCGCACGCCCATCGTCACCCTAGTGGCCATCCTATCGCTCGCGCTCGGCATTGGCGGCAATACCGCCATGTTCTCGATGCTCGACCAATTCCTCTTGCGCGGCTTGCCCGTCCCACAATCCGGCGAACTGGTCTACCTCACCTCCAACGGCCCGCGCGCCGGCAGCAATTCCAACAACAACGCGGGAGGCAGCGAGTCCATATTCAGCTACCCCATGTTCCGCGATCTGGAAGCGAAGCAGACCGTTCTGACGGGCATCGCCGCCCATCGGGAGGTGGGCGCCAACGTGGCCTATCAAGGCCAGACGTTCAACACGCAGGTCTCCGAGGTTTCCGGGCAATACTTTCCCGTGCTGCAAATCGCGGCAGCCCGTGGAC
Organism: Bryobacteraceae bacterium; assembly: GCA_043776185.1. Taxonomy (GTDB): domain Bacteria; phylum Acidobacteriota; class Terriglobia; order Bryobacterales; family Bryobacteraceae; genus JALHNI01. The sequence continues at coordinate 1,753 of JAYVRS010000898.1, forward strand.
GCCTGCTGGGGCCTTTAGACGACCAGACCCCTGGCGGCCATCCGGTAGCGGTGCTCAGCCACGCCTCTTGGGCCACGCGCTTCGGCAGTGACGAGCGCATCCTCAACCAAACCATGCTGGTGAACGGCGTTACGCTTACCATCATCGGCGTCGCGCCCGCAGGCTTCACTGGCGTCACGATGGGGTCCATGCCCGACCTGTATATCCCTATCTCGATGCACGAATCGTTAAACCCCACCTGGAAAGCCTTGGACAACCGGCGCTCGTATTGGGTCTACGTGATGGCTCGCGTCAAACCTGGCATCGCCAGGGCCCAAGCCCAGTCGGCCCTGAATGTCCTGCATCGCGGCATCATCAATGAGGTCGACGCCCCTCTGCAAAAAGGCGCCAGCGACAACTATATGAAGCGTTTTCGCGCCAAGGACCTCACCTTACAGCCGGGGGATCAGGGCCAAAGCCAGATGCAGAAAGGGGCTACCACGCCGCTGCTGTTACTGCTGGGAATTACGGGCTTCGTATTGCTGATTGCCTGCGCGAACATCGCCAACCTCTTGCTGGCGCGCGCCGCCGGCCGTAGCCGCGAAATGTCGATTCGGCTCACCGTGGGTGCCAGCCGCCTACAGCTCATCCGCCAATTACTCGTCGAAGCTTTGGTGATCGCCCTGGCCGGCGGCGTGGCCGGGCTGGCCGTCGCCTACGGCACGAGCCGTTACATTCTAGCCTCGCTTCCCTCGAACGCCAACCTCACCCTCTCGGCCAACCTCGACCCCCGTACGCTCGCCTTCGCCCTCCTCACCGCCATCGGCACCGGCTTGCTCTTCGGCCTTTTCCCGGCCTTGCACTCCACCAGGACGGACCTCACCACCGCCCTCAAAGATCAAGCCGGTAATGTCTCCGGCACCGGTGCCGCCGCTTGCTTTCGCCAAGGACTCGTCGTCGCCCAAATCGCCTTGGCTTTGATGTTGCTCATCTCGGCGGGCTTGTTCTTGAAGAGCCTCGTCAACATCAGCCGCGTCGACCTCGGCCTGCGCACCGAAAACATCGTTTCCTTCGGTCTCTCGCCAGATCTCAACAAATACACGCCAGAACGGACCCGCGCACTGTTCGAACGCCTCGAAGAGACGCTCGCCGCGACGCCCGGTGTCACCCGCGTCGGCCTCTCGATGGTGCCGCTCATTGCGGGCAACAACTGGGGCACCGGCATCTTGATCGATGGCGTTGAAAAGGGCCCCGATACCGATAACAGTTCTAATTTTAACGAGGTGGGCACCGGATACTTTGGCACCATGGGTGTGCCGATCGTGGCCGGGCGTGATTTCTCCGCCAACGACGGTCCCCATGCCCCCCGCGTGGCCATTGTCAATGAAGCCTTCGTCAAGAAGTTCTCGCCATCGTCCAACGTGCTGGGCAAGCGCATGCAGAATAACAGCGATGACAAGAAGAAAAACGACATCGAGATTGTCGGCGTGGCGCGCAACGCCAAGTACTCCGATGTGAAGGGCGTGGTGCCGCCCCTATTCTTTCTGCCCTATCGGCAGGACAAGGAGATCGGCGAAAGCTATGTCTACCTCGCTACCACGCTACCCACGGCCCAGATGATGTCTGCCGTTCGCCGCGTAATCTCCCAACTCGACGCCAATCTGCCCATCGAACGCCTCACCACGCTCACCCAACAGGTGCGCGAGAATCTGTTTCTCGACCACATGATCACCACGCTTTCGGCCAGCTTCGCGGCACTGGCCACCTTGCTCGCCGCCATCGGACTTTACGGCGTCCTGGCGTTTTCCGTCACGCGGCGCACGCGCGAAATCGGCATTCGTCTCGCCATCGGGGCCCCCGCCAGGTCGGTGCGCAACATGGTGCTACGCGAGGTCGCGATCCTGATTGCCATTGGTACGGTTTTGGCCATCCCCGCCGCGCTGGCCATCGGCAGCTTCGCGGCGTCATTACTCTTTGAGATGAAGGGCAATGATCCGATAGTCATCGCTGCGGCTACCGCCGGCGTCGCGCTGGTGTCACTCGCCGCCGGATACTTCCCCGCGCGCCGCGCCATGAAAA
>JAYVRS010000899.1:0-3808 GCA_043776185.1 Bryobacteraceae bacterium
TTGCACCCGCGCGGCCATCGCCGCCGCGGGATACTCAGGCGGCGCTGAGGTCTTCAGGCGGCCCGCTTGGACGTTACCCCCCACGCGGATGCGCTGGGGGGCTTTCGGTTGGGCGATAGCCAGGGTGGTGAGGAGGAGGGTTAGCAGGATCGCCTTAGTCACCCGACACATATACATTAGTCTTCTCATGAGCGATGTCCTACGGCGTCAAGGTCGCCTGCTTGAAAGTAGTTTGGAATCCGCCGCAAGCTTTGGGATTGTTTAGCGGTGGGACGCAGCTATTTGCAGGACGCACCCGGGCGAGGACAAGATTCTCCTGCCCCGCGTTTACGAAGTTCGGGGGTGTAGGAATTCCAATGGATATCGTACCAAGGGAATTGGGAATCGGCACGCCGGAGTTCAAAGAACCGCCGGTGCTCACCCAAACCTTAGTATTCCAGTTATAGACTTCGACGAATAGAATTGGAGCAACTAGACCAGGCCCCCCTGATGGTTTCGCCATCGCCTGTAACAACAACTTCATTGAGGCTGGAGTGGCCGAGGGCGCATATCCCGCGATGACTACGTGGCCGCCCGCAATGGTCAGCGGCGTTGGCGAAATCTCCCAAAGAGCTGTGACCGTGCCAGAAAGAACTGATGCATCGTTCGACAGCGTGCCACCGCCAATCCCACCATTCGAGCTGTTCTTGGGCTTCACGAGAAACCAATACAGTTCATCCACATCAGCATCTTCGTCGGCGGAGAGCTTTAGGCTACTGAATGGGCCCTTGCCGGCAGTAGCGCCCGTCAAAACTTTAGGCCGCCAGCCGATCAGGGGCTGTCCGTTTGCTTGCAGATTATCTGCACTTGCGGCAAAACCTGTTCCACCTAGATTCCATTGCGCTGAGAAAGACATGGTAGCGCCAGACCCTGCAGAGCCTGAACGTAACATGAACATGACAACGTTCCGGCCTTGTTGGAGTATCGTGTTATTCGCGGGTGCCGAGGTAATCGAGGATCCAGCCGGCAGTTTCAGGAGACCAGCGGAACTGAAGCCCCCCAAAGGGACCACGGCTGCACCTCCCGTAGCGTTAGCCCAACTATTTGGGTTCAGGAAGGATCCATCTTGGAGCCAAGTTTGGGCCTCCGTCATGGTTAGTGTTGCAAGGAAAGCGAAAACAAGTTTCATATATTTATAGATGCTTTCTCGATTGATGGATTTCAGGCGCTAGAGTTACTGCTTGACAACTCGTATCCGCGACTGCGTGGACATGTAGATATTGCCTGCTTGGTCCAGCGCCATACTGTTGACATCCTTTAGCTGGGCAGCCGTAGCAGGTCCACCATCCCCGCTATCGCCAAACGCGCCGGTACCGGCGATGACCGTCGGGGTGGCGAAAGTGGACGCTGGGCTGCTTACATTCGATACGGCCAAAACCCGGTTCTGTCCCGCAAAGATCAGGCGATTCTTGAGCGCGTCAAAGACCATCGCTGGAAAAACGGAGCCCGTTGCGACGACGACCGGCGCGCTGCAGCCAGTGGCATTGACCGTGGTGCGGAAAATGCGAGCGTTACTGATGTTTCCCTCGTGTAGAAAAAAGTCGCCGCCGCCGCCAAGAACCACCGAGTTCACCCAACCGCCACCTGGCAACGGCGGGAAGGTGCAAATTGTACTCACTACATTGTTTCCGTCCAGTCTCTTTAGCTTTCTATTCTGAGCCTCCAGAAAATAGTGGGCGCCGGCAAGAGTCCGGACGAGGCTCACGGGCCAATTCATCTTGGCGGAGAGCCCGGGCCCATCCACGCTCAGGTAGTTGACTAGCGGATCGCCAGCGACCAAGGACGTTCCAGCCGCGTTCATCTGTCGAATGATTCCGTATGCATTCGCCATGGAGAAATAGACAATCCCTTGCAGCGGGTGAGGTGCGATTCCTGAGACGTATTGCACCTTTGCGGACAACGGTGGGCCCTCAAGGTATCCAGCGACTCCGCTGCCTGCAAGGGTAAATAGCTTTCCGCTGGAGAGCTCAAGGCCGCGAATCCGCTCAGTTTCGGCGAAGAGGAGCGATTGCGTCCGCGAATCGTGAACCATGGTCCATGCATTCACGGCACTCGTTTTGGCTGGCGAACCATCCGGAGAATAGCCACTCGTGCCCGTTCCCGCGATTGTACAGATCGTACCTACAGGACCGCCGAAGCAATCGGAGGCGGTGGGCCGGGAGATCGAAATCGAGCGGCCACCACCATAGTCGCCACTAGCATCGAAGTGACAGCGTACCTGTTTATTGGCACCACTGAGAATGTACTCCACCACCGCGTTGCGGTAACCGAGCTGGTTGGTGGCGGCATAACCGTATAGATTGCCAGTGATCGGACTCACCTCGAAATCGGAGAACTGCATATTCGGTGCCAGTGCGCAGCCGCCAGTTCCAGACATGGACGGCGGGCTCACCGGTCCAAGCAAGGTCATGGAGCCTGTGTCCAATTCCTGCAGGCCGAGCGTCTTCGCTTGATTGATATAGGCTCGATTCGGGTTAGTAGGATCCATGGCGATGGCCGTTGGATATTGCAAGTTGAGCACTTTCCAGCCGGTAGGAGCGCCCGTGGCGCTAAGGGCTACCTTGACCACGCTGCCGGTACCGGGCGTATTCCTGTAGCGCGAGAGCAGAAGATACTGGCCATTCGGCGCGATGTGTACGCCTCCCGCGAAGAAGTTATTGATTGGCGATGAGGGCAATAGAAAGCCAGGACCCGCCGGGTTTAGCGTCGTCGCGTCTAGGGTGACTATGTTCCATTGTGCGGGATACGGAGAGGCCCAAGTGGGGAAGCACTTGGTGTAAAGACTCTTGCCATTCTGGTTTACCGCGAGTGACATCGTGCAGGCACCTTGCGGACTGCCAATCGCGGTGCTAATGTTTACGGTGTTTACCTTGGACGGCGGCGGGCCAGAGTTTGTAAAGGCAAAGGTAAAATCGAATCGATGCACTTCTTGCGGGGAATAGACCGCTCCATAAGTATTAACTGGCATCCCCATCGCCCAAACCGTTCGTCCGTCGGCGGAGACCGCTAGGGTCGTGGCACAGCCGCAGTTGACGGCTGCCTTTTGCACCCAATTCCCACCGTTAACCTGATACAGAACGACGTGATGCTTCTGCACGGCATAGACGAATTGCGCTCCGCCATTAGAAAATGCCACTACGATCTTTTGTGCACCATCCGGAGTTCCGTTGGCCACTCCTGCATTTCCGTGAGCGAAGACCGAGCCTGCGGACTGGAAGGACCAGTAAGGAGAGCCTACTTGCGGATAGACTGAATCGGACGGATGGGTGTAACTTCCCGTCACCATAAATTCCTGCCCGCGTGCGGCAGATAGCGAGATCATTCCAAACACAAGGAACTTGGTTGTATTGGTCATTTTTTTCTACTCTTTCACTGCCACGGAAGTCTCAATGCTCTTCACATCGATATCAGCGAGTCCGAGGTTCTTGGCGAGCGTAGACAATGCCTGACGCTCGCTGGGGTTGATCTTGCCGTCTTGCGCGAAGGCCGTAAAGGTATCGCGGTAGACAGATAATTTCGGCTGGACCGCCATCCAGTCGCGCGACTCCTGGTGGACCACGCGTTTAGCCTGCAAGGCGGTCAGGCTATAGGCCATCGGACCCGTCGATTCTAGCTGTGCCTTCATGTCATCCGTCACCGGATTCGCGTTGGCGCGCAGGCGCAGACGGATGAGGTCGCGGAAAGCGGTTTCCTGGGCCGAGTCCGGCCGGGGATCGTTCATTACGGCGGTTAACGCTTCTTGCGCCATCGCGTCCACGGGCACCGCGCC
>JAYVRS010000900.1:0-3801 GCA_043776185.1 Bryobacteraceae bacterium
GTGGCCCGCGAACTGACGTGTTCACTGCCGCCGGCGATGTCGTTGGCCGCTTGATGCACGCCGACAATGTCGGTCGCGATCGCCGTCGAAACCTGCGCGCTCTCCGCCACGCGCAGATTGGCGTCTTGCACGCCGATGGACGCTTCGGAGATGTTGCGGGCGATGTCCTTGGTGGCGGTGGCCTGCTCTTCGATCGCCGCCGCGATCGAGCTGACAATGTCGCTCACCTGGTGGATCACTTCAGAGACCTTCCTGATCTCGGTGACGCCTTGGGCGGTGGAGGATTGCACGCCGCCGATCCGGGCCTTGATGTCCTCGGTGGCCGTGGCGGTTTGTTGGGCCAGCGCCTTGATCTCGTTGGCGACCACGGCAAAGCCCTTGCCGGCCGCGCCCGCGCGGGCCGCTTCGATCGTCGCGTTGAGGGCCAGCAGGTTGGTTTGCGAGGAGATCTCCGTAATCGCCTCGGTCACTTTGCCGATTTCGCGGGCCGCCTCGCCCAGCAGATTCATCTGCTCGCTGATGCGCGCGGCCTGCCGCGTGGCGTCGGCCGTAATGCCCCGGGCCCTCTCAGAGTTCACCGCGATCTCGCCAATGGTGGAGGTCATCTCTTGGGTGGAGGCGGCAACGTTGGCCAGGTTGGTGGTGGTTTGCTCCATGCTGCTGGCCACCATGGCGACGTTCGAGCTCATTTGCTCGGCCGCCGCGGCCACCATTTGTGCTTTATGCGAGGAGTCTCGTGAGCCGGTGCTCATGGATCCCGAACTGGCCAGCAGGCTGGCCGCGGCGTCGGCGAACAGGCGAATGCCTCCCGTTACTTCTTTGATCGTGGATCGCAGGCTCACTGACATGGCTTGCATCGCCCGGGCTTGGGTGCCGATCTCGTCACCCCGGTGGAGATACTCGGCGGGCAGATCCTGCGAAAAGTCTCCGTGGGCGACCAGTTCCAGATGCGAGACGGCGGCCGCCATCGGCCGAGTGATGCCGCGCGTGACGTAGATCGAGGTCAGGATCGCGATGGCCAGCGCCAAGGCTAAGCCGATCAAAACCCCGTTGCTGGCCCGATTGACGGCGTCGACGATGCCCACCGCGCCCCGGTCGCCCTCTTCCTTGTTGAAGGCTACTAAGGCATCCATGCTGTCCGAAAAACGGCTGTATTGGGGTCGAACTTGCTGGGCGGAAATTTCAGCGGCCCGGCGCTTGTTGTGCAGGGCGCCGGCCTGGTGCACGGCTTCGCGGATACTCTCGAGGTAGGGTGCGCTCGCCGCCTTCATCGCGGCAAACAACTGCCGGTCACGATCCAGATGGATGGTCTTTTCGTAGCTCGCAATGATCTCGTTAATGACGGTTTGCAGTTGCGCGGTTTCCCCTTGCATTCGCGTCGTTTCATCGGCGTCGGTGGCGCTCAAAATCAATTGAAAATTTAGTTGTCGCTGCAGCGTGGCGCTCTTCAATTGCCCGATGGAGTAGAGCCCCGGTAACGAATCCTCGGTAATGCGTTTGGCATTCGTATCGACCACCCCTAGTTGGCTGTAGGCAAACAAGCCCAGCGCCACGGCGACCAGGCTCACGGTCGCAAAGCCAGCGGCGATGCGGGTTCCAATTTTCCAGTCATTGATGTTCATTTCGGTGTCCTCTTCCTCTTAAAAAGCGGTCTCTCCCGGTCAGGTCAGCACGGGCACGGCGGTCAGCACGCGCCGGATTCCCGCCAGGAATTCATCCTGGTCGAGCTTCACCTGATATTCGGTGACGCCCAAGGCCAACGCTTGCCCAATTTCCTCTTCGCCGGCGAGCGACGACAAAGCAATGATGGGGAGTTCATCGAACCGGCCGTCGGCCCGGATCATGCGTGTCAGACCCAACCCGTCCAAGCGCGGCATCTCGATATCGGTGGCGACCAGCGAGATCTCGGCGGCGTGCTGGTCCAATAACTCCCACGCGGCTTGCCCATCCGCCGCCGCCATCACCCGGTATCCCGCGGCCTCTACCATGCGGCGAATTTGCCCCCGGAAAAAGTCTGAGTCTTCGGCGATCAAGATGGTGGTCTCCCTGGCCCTCTCGAGATGCTGGATCTGTTCGGCTTCCTGAAACGCCCTCTCGGCGACGGGCAGCACCGTACCGCCGAGGCTGCTGGCCAACTCAAAGATGTCGAGCATCAAGGTGGTTTGCGAGGCGAGGATGGCCGAACCGGCGATGCCCGGCTGGCGCAGGGTGATCGTGTCCAGTTCGACGTGGGTCTCGATCATGTCCAACGGCTCGGCGGCCAGCAGACCCATCGGGCGGCCGGCGCGTTCAAAGACGATCACCACCCATTGCTGCGTTTCGCTGAGCTGGTCCGTCGCGGCGATGTCGCCCAGCGAGACCAGTGGCAGGCTGGTGTGGCCGTACCGCATCGTCTTGCGGCCGCCCAGCCGTTGTACTTGTTCCGGCCGGATGCGTTCGACGCGCGTGACCAATTCGATGGGGACGGCACAGGGTTCGGCCACGCCATTGTGGAACAACAGGAGCGAATGCTGCGCCCCGGCTTGGTCGGTTTCCCCGGGGGACACCGCACCGGCCGCACTGCCCGACAAACCACCGCGCGCCGCGATGCCCGCCACGTCAAGAATGAGGGCCACCTGGCCATCGCCCAGAATCGTGGCCCCGGCGTAGTCGCTCAACTCCTGCAGATGGCGGCCCAGTGGCTTCACCACGATTTCGACCGTTTCGTGCAACTGGTCAACCACCAGCCCGTATTCAAAGGGGCCGGTGTCCACCAGCACGACGTTCAGGGCTTGGCCGCTGGCGGGGCGCGGTTGGCCGAGGGCATCAGACAGATGCAGCAGCGGCACGAGACGGTCGCGCAGCAGCAGCACCTCGCCGTCGCCGGCGAAGTCTATCCGCTCGGCGATCTGGCGGGTGGGAATGCGGATCAGTTCGCCGACGCTCACCTGGGGAATCGCAAAACGCTGGCCGCCGTCCGAGATCAGCAACGAGGGAATAATGGCGAGCGTGAGCGGGAGCTTGATGCGGAAGCAGGTGCCCCGGCCGGGCACCGAATCGATTTCGACTTTGCCCCCCAACCGGTCCAGGTTCGTTTTGACGACGTCCATCCCCACGCCGCGCCCGGAGACGTTACTTACTTTCTCCGCGGTCGAAACACCGGGCAGAAAGATGAGCCCGATCTTGTCACGGTCGGACATGGTGTCCAACTGCTCGCGGGTCACCATGCCCTTGGCCAGGCAGGAAGCGGCTATTTTTTCGGGCACCAAACCCTGGCCGTCATCGGAGACTTCGATGACCACCTGCCCAGCCTGATGGCTGGCGCGCAGAATCACCGTGCCCATCGCCGGTTTACCGGCTGCCGCGCGCGCGTCCGGGCACTCTACGCCATGATCCACCGAATTGCGAATCATGTGCGTCAGCGGATCGCTAAGGCCTTCGAGGATCGTCTTGTCGATCTCGACGTCGCCGCCTTCGATCTTGAGCTGCACCGGCTTTTCGAGGTCGCGGCCCAAATCACGCACCAGGCGCGGGAACTTAGCAAACAGGCCGCCCACCGACTGCATGCGCGTCATGGCGACGGCACGCTGCAACTCGCTGGTGACCAGGCTCACCCGGTGCGCGCCGGCCCGAATTCCGCGTTGATCGTCGTTGAGCACCGCGTCGTTGAGTTGATTGCGGCTCAGCACTAACTCGCCGGCCAGCGTCATCAACGAATCGAGTAACTCGACGTTCAGGCGAATGGTGGCTTCGCCTGCCGGTGGAGGGGCCGGTTCGGTAGTGGCGGCGCGGGTGGCGCGGGTCGCGCGAGCGACGGCGATG
>JAYVRS010000901.1:0-3795 GCA_043776185.1 Bryobacteraceae bacterium
AGAAAGCCGTTTCCTTCTGTTCCTAACTGCTTGTGTTGAAACTCAGTTATGACAGATTGGACGGCTTTTTGCTATTTCGCTCGTGAGAAATTCGGGTTAACGTACTCTCCCGCGACGGCAAGCGATTTCTGGTGCAAACTCCGGAAAGCGGCGATCAACTCAACCTGCCGATGGTAGTGGTGGAGCACTGGGCCGCGGGCCTCGGGAAATAGTATGCCAACCGTGCTGCGAGCCAACGGCTACCGGTTTTTCTTCTTCAGCCTGGAAGGCAACGAACCGCCGCACATCCATGTGGAACAAGCAGAGAGATACGGGAAGGTCTGGCTCTACCCAGTGATGTTGGCGCAAAGCCGGGGCTTCCGAACTGGTGAGATTTCCGCGATACTTAATGTAGTCTGCGAACACCGCGAACTATTCCTGGAGAGATGGCATGAGCACTTTAACCGTCATTCGTGAGCCATTGGCGACGGATGTGGAAGTCACCGATTCCGCGCTGAAGATTGTTTTGGCCGACGGCCGCGAGATCTCCGCACCGCTCGCCTGGTTTCCGCGCTTGTTGCAGGCAACCCTCACCGAACGTAACGATTGGCGCTTGATTGGTGGCGGCGTCGGTGTGCATTGGCCCTCCGTGGATGAAGACGTTTCAGTGGAAAGCCTGCTCAACGCCCGATAGACTGGACGCCGCATGCCTCTCACCCCCGGAGACAAACTCGGTCCATATGAAATCCTTTCGCCGCTTGGCGCGGGCGGCATGGGTGAGGTGTATAAGGCGCGTGATACGCGGCTTGACCGTTCGGTTGCAGTGAAGGTGCTGCCCGAACATATTGCCAAGCGGGAAGACCTGCGTGGCCGGTTTGAGCGCGAGGCGCGGGCGGTGGCGTCGCTCAATCATCCGAACATTTGCACGCTGCACGACATTGGCGCGCAAGACGGAATCAGTTACATGGTGATGGAGCTGATGGAGGGCGAGACGCTTGCCGCGCGCATCGAAAAAGGGCCGATCCCGCTGGAGCATGCGCTTGCCTTCGCGACGCAGATTGCCGATGCTCTGGACCGGGCGCATCGCGCTGGAGTGACTCATCGCGACGTGAAGCCAGCCAACATCATGCTGACGCGCGACGGGGTGAAGGTGCTGGACTTTGGCCTCGCCAAATCGAACGCAAAGATCGGGCCGAACGATGCGACGATAGTCGCTTCACTTACGATGGAAGGCTCCATCATCGGCACGCCGCAGTACATGGCTCCGGAGCAGTTCGAGGGTAAGGAAGCTGATGCGCGTGCTGATATCTGGGCATTCGGCGCAGTGCTCTACGAAATGGTCACGGGGCAGAAAGCGTTTCAAGGCAAGAGCTATGGGAGCCTGGTCGGCTCCATACTTTCGACAGAGCCCGCGCCGATGGCCGTCGCCCCGTTCACCCCGGCATGGCTCGAACGCCTGGTGCGCCGCTGCCTTGCCAAGGACCCGGAAGACCGCTATTTCTCGATGCACGATATCGTGCTCGATCTCCGCACGCCGCCGCAAGATGCCCCTGCTACTGCCGCCAAGACCAACCGCTGGCCCTGGGTGCTAGTAGCGGCCACAACCGCGCTCGCCATCGCAGTAGCAATCTTCCCGATCCGCAAAACCAGCGAAACCCCATTACCTGCGAAGTTCGAGGTGAGCCCGCCGCCCGGAGGCCGCGTCACCCCCATCGGCGGTTCAGCCATCTCCCCCGACGGCCGAACCCTGGCCTACATGGCCACCGATGAAAAGGGAGTAACGATGCTCTACCTCCGGCCAATAGACTCCTTGCAAGCCCGTGCGCTTCCCGGAACCGAAGCTGCTGGTCGCCCCTTCTGGTCGCCCGATAGCAAGTCTCTAGGCTTTGTCGCCAGCGGCAAGCTCAAACGTGTCGATGCGGCCGGTGGCGTTCCCATCGCCTTGTGCGATACGCCTGCGGCCCGAGGCGGAACCTGGAACGAGGAAGGCTTGATCCTGTTTGCCGACCGTAGTATGGGACTGGGGATCATTTCCTCCGGCGGAAGGACGCCCACACTGGTAACCAAGATCAATCAAGCTGCCGGCGAACTGAATCATTATTACCCGCAATTTCTGCCAGGAGGGAAAGAGTTTCTCTACCTGGTGCGCCATAAAGATGCTGCAAAGCAAGGCATATATTGGGGATCGCTCGATGGGAAACCGCCGGTTCGGATCATCCATTCGGAGTTCAATGGGCTATACGATGCCCACTCCGGGCATCTGCTCTATATCCAGGGAGATGGAGTGCTGACAGCGTGCAAGTTGGAGTTGAACCCTCCCCGGCTTACTGGGGATCCAGTGGTAGTGATTCCCGCAGTTGGTGGCGTCAGCGCAAACGGCTATGCGCAATTCTCTATCTCCAACAACGGGACGCTATTCTATGGCCAGGGAACAGTGCGGAGAAATCGACGCTTCGAATGGTGGGACCGCACGGGGAAACTGCTCGAATCAGTCGGCCAAGCCGCAGAAATACCTAACGACTACAGCATGTCCCCAGACGGCAGCCGTATTGCGTTCGCGTCGGGCCGATTTCCCATGGACGTCTGGATAATGCCCTTTGCCAGCAGCATTGCCACTCGCCTTACCTTTAGCGGAGGCCGAAATTCGCAGTGGTCTCCCGATGGGAAGCATGTGTACTACACCAATGACGGAAACATCTACAAACGAGCGGCCGATGGTTCTGGTTCCGAAGTGTTGCTTGCGCAAGGTAATAGTGTAACCAGTGTTTCTCCTGACGAGAAATACCTGCTCTTTGGGCGTGGTGACATTTTCCTACTCCCGCTGGAGGGAGAGAAAAAGCCGACGCCGTATCTGCAGACGAAGTTCCTGGAAAGTGACGCCGTCTTTTCCCCCGATGGCCGGTGGGTTGCCTATTCCTCCGATGAGTCGGGTAAGTTTGAAATCTATATACAAGGGTTCCCCGAACGGCGCGGTAAGTGGCAGGTATCAGCGGAAGGCGGCTCTCTCCCACATTGGCGAGCCGATGGAAAGGAGCTCTACTGGACTGGGAATGACAGAAGAACTGTGATGGCAGCCCCGATCGAACTACAGGCTGCGGGAGTCAAGGCCGGACGGACGGAACAGCTGTTTCGCTCACCTCTGGTACTCTCCCGCGACGGTAAACGCTTTTTGGTGATAGCCGCTGAGGAAGACGGCGAGCAGCCCACCAACCTGCCGATGGTGGTGGTTGAGCACTGGGCCGCTGGGCTGGGGAAGTAGCATGAAGGTCCGCGACGTCCTTAAATTGTTACGCAGCGATGGATGGACGATAAGGAACCAGGAAGGCAGCCATCGACAATTCGTCCATCCAACTAAGCCCGGCAAGGTGACGGTCGCCGGACATGAATCCGATGAGATGCCACTGAAGACGCACAAGTCTATAATGAAGCAGGCAGGTCTTTCATGAACAAATTTCCGGTTCTATTTGAGAAGTCGAACACTGGCTATGGAGCATATGCGCCGGACCTGCCGGGCTGTGTGGCTACCGGGCGCACGCTGGAAGAGACCCGGCTTCGGATGGCCAAGGCGATGGAAATGCACCTTGCGGCCATGCGCGAGGATGGCGATCCTATTCCTGAACCATCGCACCTGGAGCTGCTCGAAACGGCTTAACCGAAGCTCCTTGATTGGTCTACCATGCCTCTAACCCCCGGAGACAAACTCGGTCCGTACGAAATCCTCTCGCCGCTTGGCGCGGGTGGAATGGGTGAGGTTTATAAGGCGCGCGATACGCGGCTCGACCGTTCCGTTGCCGTTAAGGTGCTGCCTGAACATAT
>JAYVRS010000902.1:0-3787 GCA_043776185.1 Bryobacteraceae bacterium
CCTCGTCGCCCGCCTCGGCGACCGCCTCCCCGGCGGCGGCACCCTCCTCACCCCCCTCGGCGTCACCGTCACCGAAACCGGCGACATCTACCTCGCCGCACAGCTCTCGGAAAACGGTCGCGAGTTCGTGGCTCTCTACCTGGCCTCGCCGATTTAGCGTCACTTCACCCAGCTAGCGGCCAAATCCTCCACCGCAAACTCCGCCGCCTTGCGCGTGAACTTGATTTTGTCCTCGCCATCGAATCGGCCCGCATACTCCGGATCAAGTCACTCAACCGGACACAATAACTGATTCGGCTGGGTCCGGCGGTGAAGCGATTCGGTTGTCAAAGAACAGCTGGTTGAGCCCTTCGCAGGATTGGCGGGAGTCGGGTTAGGCCCGGGTTTCCCCGAGGGCGAAATGATTGTATTGAACGAGATCGCCGGGTTCGAATCGGCGTTTTATTTTTTCGTTTTGGGTGGAGAGGGCATTTCGCGAAGTTGGCGGGAAGGGGTTGCGCCAGCCGCGGTGCTCCTCGCGGAGTTGACCAATGGCGACACGGACGGCGCGGTGAGTTTCGGGAAACTTGGTGAGGCACTGGTGGACGATGTGCGTGAAGACGGGGCCAGAGGTCTTCCTCGGTGGGGGTGAAGGTCCGAAGTGAGGTTTAAGGTCCAGGTCAGCGATGGGGAAGGATTCGTAGTCGATGTCGGTGTGGCAGGTCATGAGAGTCTTCTTAGTTTACGGTAGCAGGGGGAAACAAGAATTTCGGCGGCCAGATCTGGCTGCAGATTGTGTTTTCAATGAGTTACAAAAAATCGAACCGTTGTGAATCAAATGGGCGTCGGGGTGAAATACCCCATTCCATTTCGGTTCCCGGCAAAGCTGCCAGGCAATTTTTCTCGTCGTGAGTGTTATCTCGGTGCCTTTGCTTTAGCGTCCGGCAGTCTGCTGGCGAAACCAGCACACGGCGAGGCGCAAGACGGAATTCTGGGCTTCGGATCGGGGCTCACTCGTGCCGAACGGGTACCTTCAGCCACAGGCGTCTTAGATCCTGCCGTCCGCCAAACTGGTCGGCGGGGGATCGGAACCCGAGGCGGGTGGCAAGGTCCAGGCATTGCCGGGTCAATGGAATGACCGCTTCGCGATTTCCCAATCGATATTGAGCCGCACGGAGCACCAGTGCTGCCTCGAGTTCAACTTCGGAAAATCTCGTTGAATGCGCAGGGCCAATGGCTCGCTCAGCGAGGCGCACGGCGTTGGGGAAATCAGCGAGCCGGAGTGCCATGTGCGAAGCCGCTTCCCAGTGCTTCGTGGCCTGTGCGATATCACCTCTCGCCGTGGCTTCCTCTGCCGTTTTCTTCAGCAACTGAAGGTGTCCCAGAATCGTTGCGTCCGAAACACCTGAGCGGCACGCATCGCTCTTGCTCCGCGCTCTTAGATCGATGAGGGGGTCCGCCAAACATTGGCCTTGGAAATAGAGAATTTCCCATTGAACCTGATGGGAACGTTTTTCTAGCATCGTCCGATCCGGGCCGGGCTCAAATTTTGCCACCCTACGGTCGAATTCTGTTTGCAGATTTGCTGCGGAGCTATATTCACCCAGATGGTTGTGCGTGTTCGCAGCCTGAATGAATACCTGCGTCAGGCCTGAGCGTCGAGCCAGGGAAACGGCATCGTCCCAATAGCCAACGGCTTGACGGAGGTCACTTTGGTCAAAAACCCCCCCCAGACGTTGCAGGGCCATGGTCTGGCGGAGAACATTGCCTTGCGTTTTGGCCCGGTCAAGTGCCTCGCGGAACGAAGCCTCGGCCGCATCCAGTTGGGCCGCGTTTGCCAGCACGGTTCCCCATTTGAGGAGAGCAACCGGTAGGACCTCGTTGTAGTGATTCTGACGGTACCAGGTGATGGCGGGGCCCATCACTTCTATCGCCTCCGCGACGCGGCGGACCGGGGGATTGGTGAGCGCTTCACCCAGCCGGATGCGGTTGGCGGCGAGAATGGCGTAGTTTCTTGCCTCCTCCGCCATGGCGACCGACTCGCGGAGGGCGATTACTGCTTCGTCCTTTCTGTTGGCCGCGTATAAAGCATAGCCGAGATCGCCCATGGCTGCGGCTGCTACGCCATGCAGCCCTTCACGCTGGGCTCGCGCCGCCGCCTGCCGGGTGGCATGGACGCCTTTTTCATAGGCACGGTCCTGCACATCGAGCATAGCCAAGCGGAACTGCGCAGTGAGGCGATGCTGGGAGTTTCTTGTGCCGCCGCTGAGTTCCAGCACGCGTTCCAGGTCGCGACGGTCGGCGGCAGAGTCGTTGTGAAAGGAGCCGGCACGGGCTAACAATAGACCCGCGAGGCCTTCCTTATTGTCATTCCGCTTGTAGGCCTCTTCGGCGAACGTGAAATGCTCCTTCGCGGCATCCAAGTGGTGCTGGCGGGCGAGCAGTGTGGCATAACGGACTCGAGCCGTCAGATTTCCCGGATCTGCTTTGACTACTTGGCCGAGGACGGCCAGGGCCTCGTCTGATTTGCCCGCTTGTTCCAGCATTCTCGCCCTTAAGACCTGAATCTGACTGCGTTCCCGCGGGCTTACCTGGTCGCTCAAGATGCGATAGCGGTTGGCGGCACCGTCAAAGTCATGCATCAACACGGCACGGGCCGCATCGAGACGAAGGGACTCCGGGTGGCCCCGTCGCCATCGAGCATCACTTTCAGCCGCGGCCCGCAACAGGGCATTCTGTGCTTTATCCAGCTGATCCACTTCGGTGTGGGCGATGGCTATCAAGGCATGGGCGGAGAGGAACTGTGGATCGCGGTCTAGCGACCGCTCCAGCAGTCCAATCGCGCGAACGGGTGCGGCTTCCACCAAAGCGGCGAGTGCTTGGGAATAAAGATTGGCTGCCTCCGGATTGGGAGTGGGATCGGAACGCCACCAACGCCAACCGTAAGCTGACAAAACGAGCAGCAGGAATACCGTGAGTGGCAACCTCACGAGTGGCCGGCTGAGAACAAAGCCGAGGCTGGGGCGGCCTAATTGCAAACGGCCGTGCGCGGCTCGGGCAGACTCTGTCCGCTTCGAGGGTTGAGCCTGCAAGCATCCGGCGATCACTTCTCGCCAGACCAGCGGTATTCCGTCTGCCGCAAAGACTGGAGTACGAAAGCCTTCCCGCGCCTTCTGCAGGGCCAGGCGCAAAGGCGACTTGGCATTGTGCAGTTTCTGCCCGGTAAGCATTTCAAAGAACACCACTCCCAACGAATATAGATCCGCCACCGCAGTGCTACCGCCCGCTTCCATTTGTTCTGGAGCCATGTAGGCAAGAGTTCCGATCACTGCGCCATCCTGCGTAAGCGATTGGTCGGGTACTAAGCCCGCCGCCAAGCCGAAATCGATGATGACGGCCCGTGGATCCTCTGCGGATCCCACCAGGAAGATGTTGGCCGGCTTCAAGTCCCGGTGGATGACCCCGGCCCCGTGCGCAGCCTCAAGCCCTTGACAAAGCTGAAGGGCAATGGGCAGCGCTTCGGCGGGCGATAGCCGGCCGACCCGGGCTAGTCGCCTGAACAACGTCTCGCCTTCCAGCAATTCCATTACGCAGAACAAGTCTCCGGCATGCTCGCCCAGCTCGAAGACCCGGCAAACGTTTGGATGATCCACTTGTTGCGCCAATCGGACCTCCCGCCGGAAACGAGCGTCTAGTTCGGCGCTACCGCGATCGAGCCGCAGCGCTTTCACCGCGACGAGCTGGTCGCCCTGGGCGGTATCCACGGCCGAGTAGACTTCTCCCATTCCACCAGCACCCAGGAATTCCA
>JAYVRS010000903.1:0-13310 GCA_043776185.1 Bryobacteraceae bacterium
ATGATGAGTTCCAACCTGCTTGATGGCAATACGCACAGTGCGGATGAGATCCCCGTCTTGCTGGCCGGCGGCAAGAATGCCGGCCTGGCGGGCGGGCGCGTCCTCAACTACATGCAAAGCGGCGACGAGAATCGCAAGGCGTGCAGTTTGTACTTGTCGCTGATGGATCGTATGGGCGTGAAGCTGGATCGCTTTGGCGACGCGGATCGCCGGTTGCCCGATATTTAGTAGTGCCCGCTGCACTGCACAATGGTTAGCAGGTCCGTTTCAACGCTATAAACCAGCCGGTTTGCGCGGTCGATGCGGCGTGACCAATAGCCGGAAAGCTCATGCCTCAGAGCCTCGGGTTGGCCGATGCCATTGTACGGATCGCGTTGAATCTCGCGGATCAGTTGATTGATCCGTCGAAGCGCGGCGCGGTCGTTCAGTTGCAGGGCGACGTATTCTTCCCAGCCCTTCTCAGTGAAGTGGACTTTCATTCCTCTTCAATCAGCTCGCGCTCGAACGACTCGCCTCGCTTGTGCGCCGCAATCGACTCGAGCAAACGAGCGGCATTCTTCGGATTGCTCAGCAGGTAGGTGGTCTCTTCCATGGAGCGGTAATCCTCCCAGGAAAGCATCACCACGGGCGGCGCACCCTGCCGGGTCACCAGAATCGGAACATGATCGTTGCAGACCTTGTCGGTCACTTCCGCTAAATGATTCCGGACATAGGTATAGGACAACGATTCCATGTACAGATTATCGTACAGGTACAGAAATCTGTCAATTGTTAAGGCTTGGCATCCAAGGCCCGTCGCTTCAGAAAGGGCTTCGGGTCCGGGTCGGCTCCCCGAAAGGCCCGGTACAGCTCCATGGCATCGACACTGCCGCCACGCGAGAGCAAAGTCTGGCGGAAGTGGTCGCCATTCTCCCGCTTCAAACCGCCGTGCTGCTTAAACCATTCGACGCTGTCGGCGTCCAGCACTTCGCTCCACAGGTAAGAGTAGTAGCCCGCCGAGTAACCTGACGAGAAGATGTGCGAAAAGTAAGTGGACCGGTAACGCGGGGGCACGGGGGCGAAATCGATGCCGTGCTTCTTCAAAGTCGCCGCCTCGAAGGCTACGACATCATCCGGCACTTCATCGGCTTTCAACTGATACCAAGCTTGATCCAAAATCGTAGCCGACACTTGCGACATCGTCGCAAATCCTTGACCGAAGCTCTCTGCCGCCTCCACCTTGGCTAGCAGAGCGCGGGGCATGGGCTTGCCGGTTTGATAGTGTTTCGCGTAATTGGCGAAGATCTCGGGCCAAGTGGCCCACATCTCGTTCACCTGCGAGGGGTACTCGACAAAGTCGCGCGGCACGCTGGTGCCGGCAAAGAACGGGTATTTCACGGTGGAGAATAGTCCATGCAGGGCGTGCCCGAACTCATGGAACATGGTGTTGACTTCGTCGTGCGTCATCAGTGTGGGCTGGCCCGCCGCCGGCTTCGGAATGTTGAGATGATTGCCGATCACGGGCTTCGCGCCGGTAAGCCCGGATTGCGGCACGTAGGCGCTGGCCCACGCGCCGCCGCGCTTATTGGCGCGCGCGTAGAAGTCGCCCAGAAAGAGGCCCAGGCGGCTGCCGTCCGCATTGAATACTTCGAAAACATACATGTCCGGGCTATAACCCTTCAAGTCCTTCCGCTCTTTGAAAGTGATGCCATACAGCTTGGTCGCTGCGTAAAATACGCCGTCTACTAATACGCGTCGAATCTCGTAATAGGGCCGCAGTTGCGCTCCGTCAAAGGCGAAGCGAGCCCGGCGCACTTTCTCCTGGTAGAAGGCCCAATCCCACGCTGCAATCGGGAAGCCGCCTTTCTCCTGGTCCACGATGGCCTGCATCGCCGTCGCTTCTTTACGGGCGTTGGCCACCGCTGCCGGGGCGATCTGCGCCAGCAGCTTGTTCACCGCCGCTACCGATCCTGCGGTCTGGTCGCCCAGCTGAAAGTCGGCGTGCGTTCCGTAACCCAGCAATGCGGCGCGTTGCGCGCGTATCCTGACGATGCTGACGACCACGGCGCGATTGTCATACTCGCCCCCGTGGCTGCCTCGCCCAAGCGATGTCTTCATCAGCCGCTCTCGCACGGTGCGATTCTGCAGAGAGTCCAATGGCGGCTGCCCAGTCGTGTTCGTCAACCGGATGGCGAACTTTCCGGGCTTGCCCTCAGCCTTCGCGGCCTCGGTCGCCGCCTGGATAGCCGTGTCCGAAAGGCCCGCGAGTTCTTCCCATGTCTCGACGACGACCGAAGACGAGTTGATCTCCTTCAGCACGTTCTGGCTGAATTGACGCGACAGATTCGCCAACTGCTCGTTCAGCTTTTTCAAGGCCGCCTTATCGGAGTCAGAGAGCTTGGCTCCGCGCCGCACGAAGTCCAGGTGGTAGCGCTCCAGCAGCCGTTTCGATTCGGCATCGAGCCCCAGCGCCGAGCGCTGGTCATACAGAGCTTGCACGCGGCCAAAGAGGACGCGATTGTGCTTGATGGCATCTTCATGAGCCGCAAACCGCGGCGCGAATATCGCTTCCAGCTTCTCCAAATTCGGATTGGTCATCGCGCCAGTAAAGATGCCGAACGCGCGGCGAGTTCGCTCGAGCAGACTGCCCGCCCGCTCCATCGCGACAATCGTATTCGCTAGCGTGGGCGGCGCGGGGTTGTTCGCAATGGCCTCAATCTCAGAGAGATGAGCCTTCATCCCCTGCTCAAAGGCCGGCGCGAAGTGCTCGTCCTTGATCTGCTCGAAAGGCGGCAAATGGTAAGCCAGGGGGCTTTCCGTGAGCAGAGGATTAGGAGCGTTTTGGCTCATAGCGATCATTTGGGCGGCCAGGCCCAGCAACAACGGCGAGCGACGAATCGAGAACATGGCGAGGGCTCCTATAATTGCAGCTTGACATAGGTTCGCCCTCAATCCCCCCCCCTACCGACCATCGCTGGCCGGCCGGAGACTCGTTCGCGCTGGAATCACGATCAGAACGTGAAGCGTAGCGCCAGTTGCATCACGCGCGGCCGATCCGCACTCAGCAACCGGCCAAAGTTCGGGCTCACCGCGCTCATATCCGGCGGGAAGAACTTAGCCGTGTTGAAGGCGTTGAAGGCCTCCGCGCGGAATTGCAGCGACATCCCTTCGCGGAACGTGAAGTTCTTGAAGGCCGACAGATCGGTATTCCACCACGACGGCGCGGTGATGATGTCACGGCCCGAGGTGCCGAACTTCAACGGCAGCGCCGCCGAGAAGGCGTTCGGGTTAAACCAATACAGCCCCTTGTTGTTGTCGCCGAATCCGTCCTGCGGGTTGATGCCGTTAAAACTCGAGAGCGGCTTGAGACCCGTCGCATCGGCTCGTTGCGTCACGTACGAAATACCCGTCAGATTGGTGGATCCGACACTGCGGTGCACGCCGGTCTGCCAGGACGAGATGGTATTCAGCTGCCAGCCGCCCACCACGGTGTTACCTATTTTGCCAATGTCGTTCAGGAAGCGCTTGCCTTTGCCGAATGGCAATTCGTAGACCAAGCTGGTTACCCAACGGTTGCGGATATCAAAGTCCGACGGTCCTTTGTCTAATTGGAAGTTAGCCGGATTCAAGTTCGGCGAACCAAACGCCCCAGCCGAGTCCGTGTCGATCGACTTACCAAACGTATGCGCCATCAGGATCTGGAAGCCGCTGCTAAAACGGCGCTCGAGTTTCAAATTCAAGCCGTTGAAATTCGACTTACCCGATTGCGACGAATACAACATCTGCCCCAAGCGCGGATAACGCGTCGCCACTCCGGGGGTTACATCGTAAAGCACACCCGGCGTCACGTTGGCGTAGCCGTTATAGCGCTTCGACAGGCGGCGTCCGCTGGAGCCCACATAGGCGGCTTCGATGAGCCAGTTCTTAATGGATTTCTGCAAGGAGAACGTCCACATATACACGCGAGGTTTGCGGCCATCGATCTCTTGCACAAAGAGATTGGTCCCTTGCGGCGTCTGGTAATTCGCATCCACGGGCGGCACGGTCACCACCGGCAGCGTATTGACGCCAAACTGATACTCCGGCAGGCCCCGGCCCGTCAGGTTAATATTCTGCTGAGTAAAGATCGGCGGACCGTTGGTAATGAACTGCGTCTCGTTCATCTGCGTCTGGTCATAGTAAATACCGGACCCGGCGCGAATCGTCCAGGTATTGGCCCACTTCGGATTGTAAGCAAAGCCCAGGCGTGGGGCGAAGCCCTTGTTATCGCGCTTGATGACGGAGTCGCGAATCTGGCCCAATGACGGGAAAAGTTGCTTCCCCTGGTTCCAGTCCCAGCCGTAAACGTGATTTAGCTCTTGTTTGATCGGCGTCGGCGGCGAGACATTCTCATAGCGCAAACCATAATTGAGCGTGAACTCCCGGGTGATTTTCCAATCATCCTGGATAAAAAGATTGTGCGTCATGAACTGGAAATGAGTCGCCGATGTCCCCACCGCGCCGCTCATGTTAGTTGGATAGCCAAGTAAGAAGTCGGCCACGCCATTTCCCGTATTCGCCACGGGATTGCCCGTCGTCGGATTCAGGCTGGCCGTGTAACTGGCGTTGAACGTGAAACTACCGCGCGGCCCGTTGTCGCTATCGAGTAAGAAGCGCGTCTGGCGAATGTCATAGCCGGTCTTGATCGTGTGGCCGCCCTTGATCCAGGTCAGGTTATCGGTCAGCTGATAGTTATGGAGCACATTGCCCTGAGTTAGACCGTTACTGCCGATACCGCTGTAACCCTGCCAGCCCACACCAGGCACACCCCAATTTAGTTGTGCCGTCGACACGCCGGTGATGCCAATTTCTTTCGCCAGATTCTTGTCGACGGTCACCTGCCGGCCGAACAGCGTCATGTACGCGTAGGAGGCCCGCGCCACGTTGACGATAGCTGGGGTAATCGTCGATGTTACTTGCACCACGCCGGACACGCCTTTCGTATCCACCAACGAACCAGCCAGAGGTGCCAGAGCCGCCGGCGAAAGGGGCGCTTTCTGTTGGCTGTACCGGCCAAACAAGGAATGCTTTTCGTTAATCAGCCAGTCGCCACGCAGATTAAACTGATCGTCATCCAGCCTTTGTACCGGCGTACCAACGAGGTTCGCGCCATTTATCGTCGCGGCATTGGTTACCGGAATGTAGGGGAAGAAGTTCTTCGAAACCGTGTTGATCCGGTTGGCGGGTATCCGGTTGCCGGGGAATAGCTGCCGCGAAGTGGTGGCCGCGTCGAACGTCAGCGGGTCACTGATCGGGGTCGTTAAGCCGCTGAAGTCGCCGGTCAGTTGCGTCTGCGTGGGGAAGATGCCACGTTGGATGATGCCCAAACGCTGCTTGAAACTCTCGAAGTTGCCAAAGAAGAAGATCTTGTTCTTCTTGAGATAGCCGCCGCCGGCCGCGCCGAATTGATTGCGCTTAAACGGCTCGACGCCAGGCGAAAAGAAGTTACGCGCGTCCATCTTGTCGTTGCGCAAGAACTCAAATACCGAACCGTGAAAGCGATTTTCTCCGCCGCGGCTGGCCACATTGATGATGCCCGGCGAGTTGCCGAACTCCGCCTGGAAAAAGTTTCTCTGAATCTTAAACTCCTGCACCACATCGAGCGACGGCGTGATGGAACTATCGCCAATGCGCGGATTGCGCATCTCTACGCCGTCGAACAAGTAGCTGGTGGAACTCTCGCGCTGGCCACCTACCAGCAAGCTGCGGTCACTCCGCGAAGTGGTGGAAGCAATGAAGCTGGATGGGCCGGTGCCGGAGGGCAACTGCGGAATCACGCCGGGCGAAAGCGCTCCAAGCGTGATGTAATTTCGACCGTTCAATGGTAAATCGGCGATCGCCTTGCGGTTGATCACCTGGCCCAGGGACGCGGTCTCCTGCTCCAACAGCGGGGAGCTACTCGCCTCCACCGTCACCTGGTCATTCACCTGGCCCAGCTTCAGGTTGATGTTAATGATCTCGCGGCCCGCAATGTTCAAAGCAATATTGTCTACTACAGCCGTTTGAAAGCCGGCCGACGTTACGGTAAGCCGGTAGCCGCCCGGTGCCAACTGCGGCAGGACAAACTCCCCCGCCTCATTCGTATTGGTGACACGTTGTTGACCGGTAGCGAGAGTGGTGGCGGTCACTTTGGCATTGGGAACGGCAGAGCCCGTTTCGTCTTTTACCAAACCGGCCAGGGTGGACGTATTCACTTGAGCTGCGAGTGGCAAGCTGGCGAAGATTAGTGCCGCGAGGGCTGAGGCGAGAAATGTGGACTTCATGGTGCACTCCAAATTAAGACGGAGGCCCAGCATCTTCAAGATGTCGACCCTCCAAAGTGCCTACATCATATCACTGCGCGAATCTGCTCACTTCCCGCGTAGCGCCGCCCCCTCACGCAACTCGTCGGTCCCGCGCCGCACAATCACATCGCCCTCGGCTAGGGCGCCCTGCACTTCCACCAGTTCCCCGCTCGCGCCGCCGCGCTTCACGTTGACGTAGACCGCTTTGCCGTTGGTGATGCAGATGACGAAAGCGCGTTCCGTCGTCGTCACAATGGCGGTCGGCGGCACCAGTAATGCCGGGCGGCCTTTACGCACGGGCCATTGCAGCTCGGCGTACATCCCCGGAGCGAGCTTCCCGCCCCCATTCGCAAAATCCAGCTCAATCGCCATGGTGCGCGTCTTGGCATCCAGCACTCGCGGCACGCGGGCGATCATCGCGCCAAAGGTCTCACCGGGGAAGGCCGGCACCGTAAAAGGAATGCGAACTCCATAGGCAATACCCGCCAAATCAGCTTCGGGCACCGCGGCGATCAAGCGCAGGCGGTTCAACTGTTGTAACTTCACCAACGGGCCGGATTGCGGCCCGGCTAGGGCGCCGGGATGCAGATAGCGCTCAGTAATCACTCCGTCAAAAGGGGCTTTCAAGTCAAGGTAAGATTTCATATCTTCGATGGCCCTCACACTCGACTTAGATGCGTCAATAGAACGTTCCATCGATCTTACGAGGCTACGTGCGGCCTCGACGGACTTCTCCGCTAAGACTAACTCATTGCCGGCAATCGCCCCAGGCGTGGCGGACGCGGCCTTCAGCCGTTCATAAGTCGCCTGCACGCCGAGTAACTTGGCTTCGGCTTCGGCCCGCTGTGCCTCGCCCGTACCCACCCGCGATCGCGCCTCGGCTAATTGCGCGTCCATTTCTGGTGCGCTGAGGCGGGCGACCACGTCGCCTTTCTTGACGATAGAGCCCACATCGACGCGCAGCTCTTCAATGTAACCGGCGACGCGCGCCGTCAGGTCCACGGTTTGGTAGGGCGCTAGTTCTCCGGGTAACTTACGCACTTTGTCCACTGGCTGGGCCACCACTTTGGCCGTCTCGACGACGGTTTGGGCGAACGCGCCCGCGCTAAAGAGAATACTAAGCAGGATTTTCATAGAAACGACTCTGGGGGTCATCAGGATCAAGCGAAGCCGATTGCGCCGTGGCGCGATTTTGTAAGATGGCGTAGAAAGCCGGTAACACCGTGAGCGTGGCCAGGGTGGCCATCGTCAAGCCGCCGATAACGGCTCGCCCCAACGGAGCGGTTTGCGAGCCACCCTCGCCGGAGCCGATCGCCAACGGAATCATTCCGGCGATCATTGCCAAGGCGGTCATCAGAATAGCTCGCAGACGTCCGGTAGCGCCCTCACTGGCGGCGTCGCGCGCATTCAAGCCGTTTTGACGCGCTCGCTCGGCAAAACTGACCAGCAGAATGGAATTGGCCACCGCGATCCCCACCGCCATAATCGCCCCTAGAAATGATTGAATATTCAAAGTCGTTCCGGTTAGCTTCAGCGCGATGGCTGACCCGAGTAACACGGCTGGAATCGTGGCAATAATTCCCAGGGCCAGTCTGAAACTCTGGAAGTTGGCGGCGAGTAACAGAAAGATTGCCGCAATAGTCAGTAATAAGCCGAGCCGCAGCCCAGTAAGAGTTTCATTCAGCGGTGGAATCTGGCCCGCGATATTTACGGTGATTCCCTTGGGTGGCTCACCGGCCCGGGCTACCGCCGCGATGATTGACGGGGCCAGATCGCCCAAAGGGACGGTATGGGTGTTGGCCGTGAGGGACAACGCGCGCTGCGAGTTATAGCGGGTCAACTCGCCCATTGCGGTGCCCAACTTGAAGGTGGCGATATCGCCCAACAGCGGGCGCGACTGGCCATCGCGCATCACGGGTAACTCCTCTAGATCCTTCACCGACCCCATCCGATGCTGCGGGATCTCCACTTGTAACTGGAAGCCGTTGCCGGACAACGGGTCGCGCCAGTAATTGGCTTCGACGAAACGCGACGACGACGTTGCGGTCATCACGCTCTTCATGACGCTGGACATGGTCAAACCGAACTGGCCCGCACGATCACGGTCCACGTTGATCTCGACCGTTGGATAATCCGTGGCCTGCACATATTGTAGATCGCGTAAGTCCACTATTTTCGCTAACTCCAAGCGCACCTTTTCCGCATGGGCCTTTATCGCTGGTAGCGGCGCACCCTGAATAGCCACTTCAATCGGGGTGGGTGAGCCGAACGACATTACTTGGGAAATGATATCTCCCGCCTCAAAACTGAGCTTCACCTGCGGTAGGTCCTGGGCAAACCGCGCCCGTAAGCGTTCCTTCAACGCCTCGCCAGTCAGCTTGGCCGTCGGTTTAAGGGCGACCGTGATCACCGCTTCCTGTGGCCCTGCCGTCCACAATTGAATGGTCGAGACCGGATAGGAGGCCGGCTGCGTTCCGATGAAGCCGATCGAAATTTCAATGTCACCGGCCTCCTGCTTCACCAAATCGAGCGCCTTCAATGCCACTAACTCGGTGCGCTCAATGCGGGTGCCGGAGGGGGCCCTCAAACGCATGCGAAACTGCAAGGGATTCGCCAATGGAAAGATCTCGATGCCGAGCGTGGGCAGCAGAAACATCAGGGCCGCCGCGCTAGCGAGTAAGTAGGCACCGGCAACGGGCCAGCGCAGAGAAATGACTAAGTCGACATAGCTCCGATACAGCCGGACCATCCAACCTTCGCCCGAATGGGCACCCGGCCGCATGAGTAATGTGGCCAACATCGGTACCAGCGTCGATGAGAGTATGTAAGATGCGATCATCGCGAATCCGACCGCCAGCGACAAGGGCACAAACAGCTGCCGGCCCACGCCCGTCATGAAAAAGCTCGGCAAGAAGACGGACAGCACACAAAGCATCGAGAGCAAACGCGGCAAGGCGGTCCGTTGGCAAGCATCGACCACGGCTCGTGCCCGCGCCGTGCCGCGCGCCATCTGCGTGTGGATATTTTCGATCTCCACGGTGGCTTCATCCACTAACACGCCGACGGCTAAGGCTAAGCCCGCCAAGGTCATGATGTTGATGGTTTGCCCGGTGGCGTAGAGTAAGATCAACGCGGCCAGTAGCGAAACCGGAATCGTAATCATCACGATCAGCGCGCCGCGCCAGTCCCTGAGAAACAGCAGCGCCATCAGCCCGGTTAACAGCGCCCCCAGCACGCCCTCTTGAGTTAGGTTTCGGAGCGCCGCTTGCACATAAAGGGATTGGTCGAATTCCACTCGCACTTCAACATCGTCCGGTACTACCTTGCGGAAAGTCGGAATGTTCTCACGCACGCGCTGGATAACATCCAAAGTGGAGGCTTGGGCCCGCTTCGTGATCGGGATATACACGGTGCGCTTCCCATTTACATGCGCATAGCCGGTGACGACATCAGTCCCATTCTCGGTGACCCCCACGTCGCGCACATACACGGTGGTCCCCGAACCCGTCCGCACTGGTGCATTATTCAGCTCATTGAAGTCGGTGCTGATGACGGCGTTCGAGACCGCCATGCGGGTGAGATCCCCAGTCCGCAAGACGCCGGACGGAATAACGGTATTCGCCTTCGTGACGGCCGTGATCACCTCTTCCGGCGACATATGGTACTGCCGTAATTTATCCGGATCCAACCGCACCACGATGGTGCGTTGGTTGCCACCAAACGGGGGCGGCGCCGAAACGCCTGGCAGCGTCGCAAACAAGGGCCGTACGCGGTTGATGGCGATGTCCTGCATTTCGGCCGGCAGCCGTGTCGCGCTCGAGAAGACTAACTGCCCAATGGCAATTGAACCGGTATCGAAGCGCGTAATAAACGGAGGCACCGCGCCAGGCGGCATGAATGACCGCGAGCGGTTAGCGTAGGAGACGACTTCCGCCATCGCCGTATCCATGTCGGTATCCGGAAAGAAAGTCAACTTAATCAGAGCCGCGCCCTGAATGGAACGTGACTCTACGCGCTGAATACCACTTACATAGAGCAAATGATATTCGTAGTAGTAAGTGGCAAAACCTTCCATCTGGGCCGGGTCAAGACCGCCATAAGGTTGGGCAATATAGATGGCCGGCGAACCTACCGTCGGAAAAATGTCGACCTTCATGCGCTGCTGCGCCAACCAAGCGCCCAGCATCACGGTAAGCACGCCCACCAGCACTGTCACGGGATGTCGCAACGCGAACCGGACTAACCCCATCGCCTAGTTCCCCTTCGCCGAATGGACGGCCGCTTTGAGAAACGGCTCAATATCGCCCTGAGCCGCCGACACGGCTAACATCGCCCGCCAGATAGCCAGCTTGGCCAAGCTCTCATCGATCTCAGTTTGCGTGAGTAAGCGCTGCGCATCCGCCACCTCAACGATCGTCCCCAGCCCGGCCTTATATCGCGCCGTCGCCTGTTGCTCGGCCGCCTTGGCCGCTTCCATTTGCACCGGAATCTTGTCCACTAACCGGCGCGCGCCGGTTAACTGCGCATTGGCTCGGGCCAGTTTCGCGGACAGGTCCTGCACCACCTGCTCCAGGCGAAATTGCTCAGCGCGCGTCTGGCTGGCGTCAATGCCCCGCTGTATTCTCAAGCCCGGCAGCGCCATGGCGGGAAACGTGACCGTCATACCCGCGCCCCAATTCACGATGTTCGGCCCCAAACCGGAAAACACGCCGCCGGTGGTGAAGTTAGGGTTAGCTCCTGTGCCGCGGGCGTAAGTGGTGCCTTGTAAGTTAAATTTGGGATAGTAAGCCTTATCCTGAATTTTCTGTTTTGCCTGCGCCTCTTCTAGCGAGGCGGAATGCTCACGCGCCATGGGATGCGCGCGTAAGTCCGCCTGAGCCAGAATGGCGGCGGGTGGCGTGTCCAGCAAAGCGCCCGGCACCGCCGTGAACTCAGATGTCGCCACGAATTGCGATAAGGACGCTTTGGCCATGGCCACGGCCTGCTCGGCTTGAATCTGTTGCGCTTCGGCCATGGCGAGTTCGGCTTTGATGCGCATCAGGTCCACGCCGGGCCGAAGTTCGGCTCGCACCTGCGCGCCCACGATCTCGGCCAACGTCTGGCCTCGCGCGACGGCTGCCGCCGCCGCTCTCACCGTCTGTTCGGCCGCTAAGACGGTGAGGAACCCGTCGGCCGCGCCGGCGGCTATCTCGAATTTCGTGCGCATCAACGCGGCCTCGGTGTAGCGCTGGTGAGCTTCGGCAGCGTTCACTTTGGCGGCGCGCAAACCGAAATCAAAGGGCTCCCAACTCACAAGAAATCCTATCGCGGTGCCCCAAACGTTAGTCATCGAGTTCTCCGCCAAGGGCGGGCCGGAGATGCCCGGCAGGGTCGATTGCGGCAGCACCATGCCGAAGACATTATTTCTGGTGGCTCGATTCGCTTGCGCTAAAAAGTCGGCATGCGGCAGATAGGCCGTGCGCGCCAAGTTGATCGCCTGCGCCGCTTCGGTAACCTTTTCACTCGATACGCGCACCGCAGCGTACTTCTCTAGCGCGACGGCCACGGCCTGATCCACCGTATAGGGCTGCGCAAGAACCGACAGTGGGAGCGCAAGAATAGCAGCCAGTCTCATCAAAGCCCAAGAATAGCAGAGTCCGGTTTCCGGCTCTTCTCAGCTACAATGAAGGCCCTGACCCTATGAGCCTCTCCACTTACTACATCATCGGCATGGTTGTTGCCTCCATCGCATGGGCGCAGGTGCCAGCCCCGACGCGGAATCCGTTTCCCCAGCCCCTGGAGGCCACTCAAGGAGCAATTACCGTTCAGTTTGTCGAGTTCGCCTCGCTGCCCGATCTTCCCGGACAAGCGCAACCGGCGCGGATGATGCTGCTGGTGAATGAACCGGGGACGCGTCGACTCTTTGTGAACGACATGCGCGGACCGCTCTATACCGTGAGTTACGACGGCAAAATCTTGACGCCCTATCTCGACGTGAACGGGGCGGATTGGGGCGTTGGCGTGCAGTCTCAAGGGGCCGAGCGCGGCTTCCAAAGCTTCGCCATTCATCCCCAATTCAATCAGCGCGGTAGCCGCGGCTTCGGCAAGTTCTATACTTACACCGACACGCCGAACATGACGCCCAGCGCCGATTTCACCATGGGCACCGGTAAGGAGCACACCCACGATACGGTGCTGCTGGAGTGGACGGCCAAGACGCCGTCCGCCGCAACCTATGACGGCGGCAAGCCGCGGGAGTTGATGCGGTTTGCGCAACGGTTCGCCAATCATAACGGCGGCCATGCCACGTTCAATCCACTGGCCTCCGCGCGCGATGCCGATTTCGGTCTCTTGTATCTCGGCGTTGCCGACGGCGGCAGTGGCGGCGACCCCTTTAAAGTGGGCCAGAATCTGAAATCGGCCTTTGGTAAGATTCTGCGCATCGATCCCCTCGGCAAGAATAGTGCGAATGGCCAGTACGGCATTCCCGCGAGCAATCCCTTTGCCAAGAACGGCGCGAACGCGCTGGGCGAAATCTATGCTTACGGCATTCGCAATGCCCAGCGCTTGTTCTGGGACTCAAAGAACGGCCACATGTTTATGTCGGAGATCGGGCAGAATGCCATCGAAGAGATCAGCCCCGTGACGGCGGGTGCCAATCTGGGTTGGAGTGTGTGGGAGGGCAGCCTGCGCTTTCACAGCCGCGACGGCGTGATTCTTGGCGAGTCGCGCACCGATCATGAGATCACTTACCCAATCGTTGAATACGACCACGCCGATCCACTGCTGCTATCGAATGTCGCCGCGATTGGCGGCTTTGTCTACCGGCAGAAAGCTATTCCTCAACTTACAGGGAAGTTAATATTGGGGGACAATCCGAGCGGTGAGATTTTCTATGTCAGTTGGCGATGATGCGCTGCCCCTCGCTGGGCGTCAACAAACGCTTCGCCCCGGGACGCGGAAGCTCGAACAGGGCTCGCGCAAGTCCCTCGGTCTGATAGCGCATGCCAATGCTCCGAATCGTCTTCG
>JAYVRS010000904.1:0-3772 GCA_043776185.1 Bryobacteraceae bacterium
CGTGCCCGTTCGAATTAATGGAACATCATTCCACCGCTCCGCTTGGGTGTTTGGCGTAGAAAACTCATTGATTGCGTATGATTTACAGCCGATGGCCGATCACGGCTGGCGGGCCAGTGGGCGGAACCGAAAATCTCTTCGCTGATCGCCCTGGATACGCCTGGATTCCTTATGCTCATTTCGTGATCGTAACGAAAAGACAGGAGGTAAGTCCAATGGGAGCAGCTCCACCCCTCGACCCGCCGTTCGGCTACTAGGCCGCTCGGGCGGGCAGATTCGCCGCCCGAATAGTTGCAAAAGATCTAGCACCCGGCGTACCATAACGCCGGGTGCGACTCATTTATAACTTCGCCGGGGCAATATCGCAGTTCGCTGCCATCTGGCACCTTTGGCGAAATAACCTCCTCCGATTTTTCCCCTGCCTCGCATTTCACTTGGCGGCCAACTTGGTTTGGCTATTGATCTCCTCCTTCGCGCCACGCAATTCACGTGAGTACAGCTTGGTCTGGAAGGCCTTTGCGGTGATCACCGTGTGCTCACTGGTGGCGGCATTCCTCGAAACGGTCTCTCGATCGCTCGAACATTACCCCGGCCTCAGCTCGCGGGTAGTGCTGGGTGCGTGCGGCGTGATTGCCGCTGTTTCGGCGATCCTGGGGGCTCTGGAACCGACATATAAGCCCCTCAATTTATTGCTCGTCGTTCAGCGCGTATCGGGTTTGGCTGTGGCCGTGGGGGCGATCGGCCTGGTCGCGGTGTTGAATTACCTCGATCCACGGCGACGGCCCAATGTGGTTCGTCATGAGCGGATCATGGCGGCCATGGCGGGGGCAACGGCGTGGGCCGCATGGCTGTCAAATCACCAACATGTCGAAGCGGGGACCAACCTGTTATACGCCGGGTCAATCCTCTTTCCAGCCCTCTGGATTTGGGGACTAAGGCCCGAGGGCGAAACGGATCCTCGCCCCCCTTCGGATCCAGCGGGCCGACTTCAGGCCCGCGTGGCTACCGACCAACTTCGCAAGTACTATGACGAATGAATGAGTTCGAGCGCGGTGAGTGAGCGTCCAGCGCCCGTCCACAGCGCGGGGAAATGTTTGGCGCCACGGAGCCTGGCTTTGACCGCGAACGCATACCAATGCACCCGGGCGATCTCCATGACATTCCAGTGTTGAGCCGACCGGCACCCATCCATATACCCCGTTACCAATTCACCCAGATGCCGATCCAACATGGCCGACCACCAGGTGAATTCGCTCGGTTGCTGGGTGGCCAAGGCCCGCGAGATCGCGAGGTGGCAATTGCTTAGTGTGGCTGGAGCTTCGTGGGTGCTTCCCCAAAGCATGGATTGGGGCAGCAGTCCGGAGGATTGCGTGAGGCGGAAGACGCGCGGCGGCGACGACGGTTGTAATTCGAAAAGTCGGTCATGATTCGGCAGCATTACGAATTAATTGTATGCCTTTTCTGGCCCTCCCGCGAGGGGGTTCGCGAGGGGGCTCATGATTCGCTAGAATCAACCATCGCGCTTCGGATTCATGGCGCGCGTTTACCGAAGATAAGGAGCTTTCCAATGAGTAGACTTTGGCTGATCATGATGATCGCTTTTACTCTGCAAGGCGCGGGCAAGACGGAAATCCTTTGGGATCGTTATGGAGTGCCGCACATCTTTGCCGATTCGCTGGAGCAAATGTTTTATGCCCACGGCTGGGCGCAGATGCAAAATCAGGCCGATTTATTGCTCCGTCTTTATGGCGAATCGCGGGGCCGGGCGGCGGAATACTGGGGCGCACAATCGTCGGGGCGGGATAATTTGGCGCTGGACCGTTGGGTCCGCTTGAACGAAGTGCCGGAGCGGGCCGTGATGTGGCATCGCGCGCAGGACCCCAAGTTTCGCAGCTATGTCGACGCGTTTGCCCGGGGCATCAACGCCTTTGCGAAGGCGCATCCGGAGCACACCAGCCCGGCCTTTCGGCAGGTGCTGCCGGTGAGCGGGGTCGACGTGGTGGGCCATACGCTGCGGGCCGTCCACTACATGTACATGGGTAGCCAGCAGCGACTGCGCACCGAGGCGGCGCCTCTGCTGGCGAAAAGGACGCTGGCGGCGGACATCGTCGAGCCTTATGCGGTGGCGGGCTCCAATACATGGGCAGTGGGCCCGTCGCGTTCGGCCAGCGGCAAGTCGATGCTGATCATCAATCCGCATCTGTTGTGGGAGGACTTTTACAGTTACATGGAGGTGCACTTAATAGGCCCGGGCTACGACCTTTACGGGGCGCCGCAAATCGGCTTTCCCGTGCCGGTGGTGGGCTTCAATCGCCAGACGGGTTGGGGCCGTACGGTGAACACGATCGATACCGTTGATTTTTACCGGTTGACGACGCGCGATGGGCAGTATGAATACGATGGCCAGTGGCGTGATTTTGCGCGGGCGACGAAGGTCCTCAAAATTCGAGAAGCCAATGGCAGTCTGCGGGAGGAGAAGCTGGAAGTGCGCCGCAGCGTGCATGGCCCGGTGGTGCTGGATGAGCAGGGGGTGACGCTCGCGATGCGGGTGGCCGGCATTGACCGTCCGAAGATGCTGGAGCAGTGGTTTCGCATGGGCGGCGCGCAGACGTTGAACGAATTCGAGCGGGCCCTGCGCATGCAAGCCATTCCGATGTGGCAAGTGAACTACGCGGATGCGGCGGGCCACATCATGCTGCTCTTTAATGGATTGGTGCCGCGGCGACCGGACGGTAACTATGCCGATTGGTCAAAAGTAGTGCCGGGCAATACCTCAAAAATGCTCTGGACCGAGTATTTGAAATACGATGACTTACCTAAGTCGCTTGACCCGGCTAGTGGCTTTAATCAGAACGCCAATGAACCACCTTGGCAATTTACCATGCCGCCGCTTGACCCTAGTAAGTACGCCAGCTATGTGGCACCCGGCAATGCGCGGCTTTCGTCATTTCGCACGAAGCGTTCTTTACGGATGATCAGCGAGGATCCGTCGATCACTTACGACGAGTTACTCGCTTATAAGCACTCCACGCGGATGGAACTCGCGGATGCGGTGTTGCCGGAACTAATCGCGGCGGCGCGGACCAGTCCCGATGCGCTGACGCTCGAAGCCGCCAAGGTGCTGGAACAGTGGGACCGGCAAACCGAAGCGGCGAGCCAAGGCGCCGTACTCTTCCAGCTCTTCGCCGATCATTACTTTCCGCCGGGCGATATGATCGAGGCGCAGTTACGCGTGAAATACGACTACCGGCGGCCGTTGGATACGGCTTATGGCATTGCCGACCCGAAGTTGGCGCTGGAGGCGTTGCGCGCGGCGGCTGAGGAATGCGGCCGCACCTACGGCCGTTTGGACGTGCCGTGGGGCGAAGTCTATCGCTTTGCGCGCGGCAAAATCGATGTGCCCGCGAACGGCGGCAACGGTCGCATGGGTGTGTTCCGCACGATGCAGTTTGGCAAGAAGATCGGCAATCGATTCTTCCCGACCCATGGCGAGACTTTTGTTTGCGCGATCGAGTTCGGCGCGCCGCAACGGGCCCAGTGCGCGCTGGGCTATGGCAATGCGAGCCAGCCGGGCTCGCCGCATCTGGAGGATCAGATACCTTTGCTACGCGACAAAAAGTTACATCCGGTTTGGCGGGAGCGGGTGGAGATCGAACAGAATCTGGAGAAGCGGGAGAAGCCCTGAAGCGGGCGGCTCCGATAATTAACCGGGGGCCCTCGCCGTAACAAGTTTTAACAAGTATTTCAAAATTAGAGTTACTGCAGCCAGTAT
>JAYVRS010000905.1:0-3759 GCA_043776185.1 Bryobacteraceae bacterium
TCTGATGAGAATCTTGATTGACGAGTGCGTTGACCAACGGCTTCGGCTACTGCTCGGTGCCCACGACTCTCAAACCGCCGCCTACGCCGGATTCGCCGGTCTGAAGAACGGTGCCTTGTTGGCCGCTGCGGAATCTGCGGGCTTCGAACTCATGGTAACCACCGATCAGGAGATCCCGTTCCAGCAAAAACCTCAATATCCGACGGATCTCGATAGTCGTCCTCTGCGCCCTCACGAACCGCCTCAGCGACTTGCGGCCGTTGGTACCGGAAGCTCTGCGGGTACTCGATTCGATCCAGCTTCGGCAAGTAATTCGCC
The DNA here is from genome assembly GCA_043776185.1 of Bryobacteraceae bacterium. Taxonomy (GTDB): domain Bacteria; phylum Acidobacteriota; class Terriglobia; order Bryobacterales; family Bryobacteraceae; genus JALHNI01. The sequence continues at coordinate 319 of JAYVRS010000905.1, forward strand.
TATCTTGAACAGCCCGGCAGAATGCTCTTGAGTCCCGCTCATCGAGATCGATGTAAGCCTGATTGAGAATACTGCGCAGAGTTGTGGCGAGGACCTCGTGCTTCTTCGGAACATGTTTCACAGCGATTCCTGAGATGGCACCGCCAGCGGGCTCACTGGGATGGGGTCCGGGTTATGGGGAACTTCGGGAGATGGAGGCTCGGGTGCTTTTCGAGCCACCTAATCGATTGCTTCCATATGGATTAGCGGAAACACCAGGGATGCCCGGGGATGCCCATGGGACTGCCGTCCTGGAGAGTGCGGATTCTCAGCCCCTTTTACGGATTGACGTGCGAATAGATTCGCACGTATTTCAATGCATTCGCGTTCGCAAGCAGTAGATGTAGAACGCGGTGAAGGCGCTGGACGAAGCGCGTGTAGGGAAGGGGCGCACGGCCATCCCTCAGTATCATCCCAGTTGACAGTTCGTGACGTGCCGAGGCATGACCGATATCATTACGAAGGTGCCGATCCAACAAGTCGTCCCAACGACTGTGCCAATCGGGGAGCACCGGAAGCCACTCTCTCTTGTTGGCGCTCGTCAGGTTGGAGAAGGCGTCAAGATTCTTGGGTACCTTTGTTGTGACTTGAGGCGGCATTCCCGCGATTGGGGCGAACGTATTAGGATCCCCATGCTTATCGGCATTTGCAGTCCCCACGATCCATCTCAGGACTTTATGCGATGTCTCAAAAGTCTGAATGTAGAAATCCCGCAGTACTTCATACTCATCTCTGAACAGACGAAGTTGGTCAATATGCGACTGATGCTCGAACGGGAGCAAATCTAAAAGCAGCCCAGGAAACAGACCCCAGATGAGTTCAACAAATCTGGCTATTTGGCTGAACACATCGCGTTCCGCGTTTTGAAATGCGAGTGTCGTACTCTCTGATTGGGCAAACGCAACCAAGGACTTGAAGTGCGGTCTGGTTGGCGTCCAAAGTGCGCACCATGAGGTCTTCAGCTCGAGGTAGTGCCTTGGGGGATAGACTCTCCCCATGGCTGCGAAGAAGAACTCGTAGAGTCTGTGTATTCTGTCGTCCCGGGCCCAATCGACGCTGAAGTCCAGAGCCTCCCGAGGCAGGAGTTCCGCGATGGATTGATCGAAGTGAAGCCAATCTCGATTTAGGTAATAAGTGGTCAAGCGAGCCAGCTTGGCCCAGTCAGCGTCGACTAAATGTCGCATCTCATGAAAAGACTTTTGATACTGCTGAATCCCATCTCCTCCAAGCCATCCGGTGAACGTTAGCCACGGCGACCCCCCAAACTCCGCCATGCTCTTAGTTGCGGGAAACGAGGGCAACTCTGGATTGATGCTGAGCGTGGCGACGCAATTTTCGCAGGTATCAAGCAGCCTGCCGTCAGCCAGTTCAAGCTCAGTCCGGGCGTCACCATGCCAAAGTAAGGCTGCCTTCGTTGCGGCTTTGCATTTTGGACAGACGTAGTAAAATCGTTGCCTGCTTTCATGGCCTACTCCGAGCCGAAGAAGAATTGGCGCAAGACATCCCGGACATTCCACTGGATACCGAATGATTCCCAAACTAGAGGCCTCCTCAAGACCGTACTCTTGACCCTAAGGAAATCTATCCCTCGCTTGGTTCCCTAAAGATTGCCTCTTCTGGGTTCTTTATTGCGGACAAGATGTTCTCCGCGAGCTTGTCGATTAACTTATTGCCCCAGAAGGGATCTTGAACGTCGTAGTAAATTACGCGGATGTGTTTGAGATCAAAGGGGACGTCGGGCTCGTTGGCCGCAACGAGCACCACTGGTTTTTGAAGGGCGTGAGCGATTCCGAGCTCATAGAAGACATTGGGATTTCGCGTGGTCAACTTGGCGATAAGCACCTTCGCGTTCTTGATTCCTCGCCAGATTTGATCGATGATCTTTCCGGTGCCAAATATTTCGGCGTCGGCCCGAACTGCCTGAAGGCCAGCCTTTTCGATGGCTGGTTTGAAGACCTTCTCGTAATAGCTGCCGAGCGGCTGGGCGAACGGCTGCATGACGAAACACGAGTCACCAGCCTTAATGTGTGCGCTTGCGCCGAGCTTTCTAATATGGTCGGATTTCTCTTCGCTGCTCAGCGCAGGTGTCTCTTCCGAGATGTCTAAGACGCGAAGGTTTTCACCGTGTTCTTCGACGAGCTTTGCGGCGGTCAGCGATTCAAGAAAAACCTGCTTAAAATCTCCGAAGTCAGATTCTGGTATCCCGAAGTTATCCAAGAGTGTGTTCTTGAAGAACTTGTCCTGAGGTATGTTCTCGCCACGGTAATGCCGGTATACGTCTGCAATGTCCGGTGCCTGGAGCACGGCCTCCCGATATGCTTTGACCTGATCCTCTGGACTCTTTGGCCTGAGCACTCGTCGCGCCAGTTCTGTGGGCCGAATCTTCTCCGCTTCAGGGCTATCCAGAAAACCGTACTTCTTTGCCGACGCGACTTCGACGCCGAACGGGCCCTTCTCGGTCTTGAGCCCGAGGAATCCAGCAGCTTCCTGTCGCGTGCACGCATGACCGGCGTTCTTGTCTAAAATTGCCTGAGGAACCCTAAGCGCCTTCTCAGCGGATTGGCGCGGGTACTTTGAGGGTTTGGCTGCTGCTGCTTTGGGCTGTTTGGTGGGCGGGGATGTTTTTGCCATTGGACGACACTCTTACTCTATCCGATCTAACAGATCGAACGCAGGCGACTATGCCCCCCGAGAAAGATCAAGGCCGGAAAAGAACATGCCCGGCACCCGATAGAGGAGAGGGAAAGAACATGCCCGGCACCCGCTAGAAGAGCGGGCTGGGACCAAACCCAAGCCAAAAACCTAACGCTATCCCGGCGGCCCCCCCCACCCGCTCCGTCATCGCATCCGGCATGAACCAGCGCAGAGGCCGGTTATACGACGACCGGCGCGGCCCGCATCCGCAGCGAATTCAACCGCTCCTCCTCCCCCGGACCCTCCAAAAACTCACGCAATCCGTCGCCACCGTCGCCTCATTCCCAAACAAATGGCTCCACCGGTCTAAGCCAAGCAAGCCGCCCAAATCCTCCCCCGCCAGATGCGCTTGGGCGCTGGACCATTCCCACCGCTCCACTTTCTTCACCAGCTTCGCCCCCACCGGGTTATTCTCCGCATGGGACGCTATTGACCGGCCAGCTTAGCCCGTCGTCCGGCATTAACTTAGTTTTTGCCCGAATTCGCTCCTTCGCCAAAGCTCCGCGGGCCCTTCCGCGCGATCAGCGGCGCGAAAGTTACTGGACTTTCGCCATCGAATCGCGATCGAGCCGTTGCGGAAGTTGGCATGCTGGGCGACCTGCCGGCGGTGCCGCATTGATACACTAAGGCGCATGACCAGACGCGACTTGTTGGCCTTAGTTCCCTTGGCGTTGCCGGCGCAGGCGAAGCGGCCCCCGAATATTATCT
>JAYVRS010000906.1:0-3759 GCA_043776185.1 Bryobacteraceae bacterium
TGGCCGGTCTTTCGGTTCACTTCCACCTCGGCGATCTCGGCCGCCACGGTCTGGCTGCGGAAGGAATAGGCGATGCCTCGTCCGGTAAGGATCTCTCCCGGGCCGGTTCTTTTTCGCGAGGTGCGCGGCTCCCAACCATAGGCTTTCGCCGCCGCTTCCATGCAGGCGATGGACCGCGCGCGCTTGAAGCCGCTGTCATCGGCGGTACTGGCTTTGAGCAACCGGAGACGGAACTCCAGAGGATCGGCTTTGGCCGCCACGGCTAGTTCGTCGATAAACGACTCGGAGGCGAACGTCACTTGCGGACCATTGGGATCGCGCAAATTCCCCGTGCGCAGCGGCGTCTCCCAAATCAGCGGCAGGCTGACTACCTGGCTCGTCATGCGACGGTGAGTAATGGCATACATTTCGTCGGGCTCGTCCGCGCCGCCGCGAGCCGGCGTCCGCCGCACGCCCATCAGTTGCGCGATCAGCACGGACTCGGCTTCGTTGTAGCCGACGTGATTGTAGTCCACCGCTTGCGCGTCGTAGTCGTAGGCGATCAGGTTGCCCTGGGCATCGAGGCCCCCGCGCAACTTGAACGTGAACGCCGGCCCCTTGGTGTCCCAGGCCGTCTCTTCGTCCCGCATCCACTGCACGCGAACCGGCCGGCCGATCTCTTTGGCCAGATAGGCGGCCTCGAAGCCCGCATCATCAGCGGCGGTGCGGCCGAAGCCTTGCGGTCCTTCCATCCAGACGACGCGTACCTTCTCGCGGGGCATCTTCAAAAATGCGGCGACGCCGTTGCGCATGCCATACGACTTCATGTCGTTCGAGTAGATGGTCATCTGTCCATTGGATGGATCGGCCATGGCATGGGCGGGTCCAAAGGCCGTGTGACCCTGAAACGGCACGTCGTACTCGGCTTCGATCACCTTGGCCGCACTGGCCAGGCCCGTTTCCAGGTTGCCTACTACCTGGGGTTCGGAGCGCGAAGTAGGCGTGGCGGCGCGCATGTACTTGAACAGATCTTCGGACGAAGGGAAGGGCGCGGTGGCCGGCTTCTCCCAATTGGCCTTGAGCCGCTTGGCCGCCTGAATGGCCTGCTCTTCGCGCTCGCAGATAACGGCGACGTAGTTGCCTTTGCTGACCACTTTGACGAAGCCCGGCAGGTCGCGCACCGAACTCTCGTCGATCGAAATTAGCTTCGCGCCCGCCACCGGCGGCTTCACATTGCGCGCATGCACCATGCCGGGCAGCTTCACATCCACCGCCCACTTCAGAGACCCATCCACTTTGGCGGGAATGTCGTAGCGTTGCGGGGACTGGCCCACCATCTTCAATTCCTGGACGGTCTTCACCTTGGCCAAGCCGGTGGTGGCGTTGACGTTGGCCCCGCTGAGCGTCACATGGAAACGCTTGCCGCCAATGAGTTCGCCGTAGGTCACTTTCTGCGATGGGTCGGTCTTGAGCGTGACGATCGCGTCGCTAACGGCCAGCTGATCTACCGGCACGCCGAAGCGCTTCGAACCCAGTTCCAGCATCACGCGCCGGGCCTCGGCCGCCACCCGCCGCGCCGGCCAGCCGTCGGTCTGGATGGCATCGGAGCCGCCCGAGCCGCCCTGGTCCACGGTGACGTCGGTGCTGCCCATGATCAGGCTGGTTTTGTCGTAAGCGATGTCCAACTCGTCGGACATCATCTGGCGGAAGGCCGTGCCGGTGCCTTGGCCACAGTCGGTCTTACCGACGTAGAAGGTGGCGGTGTTGTCCTGATGAATGACGATCCAGGAGTCGAGCTGGCGGAAGTTGGGGTCTGGATAAGGGCCCGGTGCTGGGGCTTGCGCGTGCAGGCCCACCACCAGCAGGCCCGCGCCCTTCAAGAACGACCGTCGCGAGCGCAGCGCGTCTTCTACTTGTTTGGGAATCTTCATGCCACTTGCCCCTTGGCCGCCACGCGCTTGATGGCCGCTTGAATCCGGTAGTAAGTCATGCACCGGCACAAAGTACTCGCCATTCCCCGGCGGATCTGCGCATCCGTCGGCTTGGGATTCTTGTCGAGCAACACCTTGGCCGCCATGATTTGCCCGTTCTGGCAGAAACCGCACGCCGGAACCTGCTCGTCAATCCAGGCTTGCTGTAACGGGTGCAACTGGCCATCTTTCGCCAATCCTTCGAGCGTCGTAATCTCGTTCTTGACGGCGGAAACCGGCAGAATGCAGGACCTGACGGCCGCCCCGTTGATAATCACCGTGCAAGCCCCGCATTGGCCCAGCCCGCAACCAAATCGCGGACCCTGCAAGCCCAAATCATTGCGAAGAATATACAGCAGTGGCGTGGAGGGTTCGACATCCACCGTGTGCGTCGCGCCATTCACCTTTAATGCGATGTTACTCATTCTGTATCCGCCTCCTGACGAGCTTGATCTTATCAAATACCGGCTTGTTTACATTTGGCGGGCCTGATTTTGCCACATAATAGAATTGCGTCCTCGCCTTTTGGAGGAACTGTTTGTGAAAATCGGAAATTTCGTTTCGCGTCTCGCGCTTCTTGGTCTGGGCTATGGCATTCTGCCGCTCAGCGCGCAGGTCCCCGTGGCCAGTCCGGCGTCAATCGCCCTTAGCACCCCAGCTTTTTCCACCACCGCCGTCAGCCAAGCGCTGTCGGTTACTGGAGCCCCGGAGCAAAACTGGCGCGTCCAAGCCATCGGCGGCTTTTGGCTGCGATTTATCGTGACGCCCACCTGCCCCGGATCAGTGAACGATTGCACCACCTTCAATACGGGCACCACTTCCATCACCATCCTGGCCGATCCTACGGGCTTGCCGGCGTTTCTTTATACCGGTTCCATCAACATCAGTTACCCGGGCGGGGCGATTTCGATTCCGGTGACCCTCAACGTTGGCGGTGGCTCGAGCGCCAGCACCTTAACGGCGAACCCCACTTCACTGACTCTCTCGGCCGCGCCCTCCGGCAGCGTTCAATCGGCTAATCTGGCGATTACCGGAAGTGCCGTATCTTTCACGGCCTCCTCCAACGCAGCCTGGCTCACTACCAACCTGGGTGGCGGCTCCGCAACGGCCCCCAGTAACATCACCGTGACGGCGAACCCGGCAGGCTTGGTGGCCGGCCCTTATCAGGGAGCACTGACGTTTACTCCCACGGGCGGCGGCACCGCGATCAATGTGCCAGTCACGCTGAATGTCTCCGTCGCTCAGCAGTTAGTGGTCAACCCCACCGCCGTGGCTTTCTCTACGGCCTCCGGCCTCAACCCCGTCTCCGTGTCGATCGGCGTGGCGAGCGGGCCGCAAGTCCCCTTCACGGCCACCATCAGCTATCCCGGCTTGGCGGCGCTCGGTTGGTTAACCACCAGCGCCGCAAGTGGCCAAACCGGCACCAATCTCATCCTGTCCGCCACGGGTGCGCCCAATCTGGCCGCCGGCTCCTACGCCGCCACGGTCACCATCTCGTCGCCGGGCTTGACGCCGGTCGCGATCCCCGTCACTTTGAATACCTCCGGGAATAGCTCCGGCTCGCCGCGATTGGTGGTTGACGTCAGCCCCATCGCGCTCAATGTACAACCCTCTTCGGTGGTGTCGCGAACTTTCAATGTCAGCACCTCCACGGGTTCGGCCATCCCTTATAACGTCACCTCCACTTACACGTCTCCGCAGAATCCCGCCGTCAACTGGCTGAGCCTCGCGTTCGCGAACGGCACCACGCCCGCCAGCGTCACAGTCTCGGCCAGCCCGGGCAGCCTGCCCCCCGGCACTTACACGGCGA
>JAYVRS010000907.1:0-3758 GCA_043776185.1 Bryobacteraceae bacterium
CATGACTATCGGGTCTGCGTCGACACCGCGCCGGTGCTCGAACGCGAGCTCGCCCGCCGCGCCGGTTTGGGATGGATCGGCAAGAACACCTGCCTCATCAACCAGGGGGCGGGGAGCTGGTTCTTCCTCGGCGAGATCCTCACCTCTTTGATGATCGAAGCGGTTGCCCCGGAAGCCCCAGACCGCTGCGGCAGTTGCACACGCTGCATCGACGCCTGCCCCACCGCCGCGATCATTCCCTTCGAAGGCCGCTGGCAGCTCGACTCGCGGCTCTGCATCTCTTATCACACCATCGAGTCGCGTGAACCTGCGCCGATGGAGCTACGCGAGCACTTCGGTCAGCATGTCTTTGGCTGCGATATTTGTCAGGACGTCTGCCCCTGGAACCGTCGCGCGCCGATGACCATCGACCCCGACTTCGCCCCGATCGCCATCCCCGCTGACCTCAGCGAACTGGCGCTGATGAGCGAGGAGAACTTTCGCCAAACCTTTCGCCAAACGCCCGTTTGGCGCACGAAGCACCGCGGCTTCCTGCGCAATGTCGCCATCGCGATGGGCACCAGTCCGGCAGAGCGATTCCGTCCCGCTCTGGAACACCTGGCCCAATGGCCAGACCCCCAAGTCAGCGAAGCCGCCCAATGGGCCCTCTCCCGCCTGCCGCATGAGTAGAATAGAAATGAACATGAGCGACGAGCCAAAAGACCTTCCCCCCATTCCGCCCCCCACCTTTGAATTCCTCACCCTCTCTCTCAAGATGCAAGCCGAAGTGGCGCTTGGGCTGTTAAAGGTGCCCGGCGACGACGACGGCAAAGACTTGGTGCGCGCCCGCCACGTCATCGACCTCCTCGCCATGCTCGCCGAAAAGACCAAAGGCAATCTTTCGCTTCAGGAGCAGCGCCTGATCGAAAACTCGCTCACCGAGTTGCGCTTCCGCTTCGTCCAAACCAGCTCCACGAATGACTAATGTCCGCTTAACGGTTCTCGGCTCAGGCACCAGCGTGGGCGTCCCCACCATCGGTTGCCATTGCGACGTCTGCCGAAGCCCCGACGCGCGCGACAAACGCCTGCGCCCCAGTGTTCTGCTGGAGTACGACGATCGAGTCGTGCTGATCGACACCACGCCCGACTTCCGCCAGCAAATGCTGCGCCACCAGGTCGGCCGGCTTGACGCCATCCTCTACACGCACTCCCACGCCGACCACATCCTCGGCTTGGATGACGTGCGCCCCTACAACTTCTATCAGCAAGGATCCATTCCGATCTACGCCTCGCCCGACACGCTCGACGTCGTCGAACGCATGTTCAGCTACATCTTCTTTGCCGGCGAGACGGAAAGCTCGCGGCCCCGCGTGAGTGTCCACCGTCTCGATGGCCGCCCTTTCGACCTCTTCGGCCTTGAATTTCAGCCCATCGTTTTGAAACACGGGCGCGGCGTTACGCTAGGCTATCGCTTCGGCCGCTGTGCCTACTTAACCGACCACAGCGAGATCCCGCCCGAGTCGCTCGCGCAGCTTCGCGGGCTCGACGTACTCTTCCTCGATGCGCTGCGCCACAAGCCGCATCCCACGCACTCCACCGTCGAACGCTCGCTCAAATACGTCGAGCAACTGGCCCCCCGCCGCGCTTACTTCACCCACATCTCGCACGACCTCGGCCACGTCCAAACCGAGAGTCTCTTGCCGCCCCATGTGCACCTGGCCTACGACGGCCTCGAACTCCAGATCTCGCACGTCGCCCCCGTCGACCTCATCCGCCTTCAACCCGGTGCTGCGACCCCCGACGCCTGTGCCCTCACCATCGGTAACTTCGATGGCACCCATCTGGCCCATCAACAGCTCTTCCGTCGCGTCACCAAAGACGGCCGGGAGAGGCAACTCACCCCCGCCGTGCTCACCTTCGATCCGCATCCCACCCGCGTCCTTTCGCCGCAGCGGGCACCCCAACTTCTTTCCACCCACGAACAACGCCGCACCCGCATGGCCGGCTTCGGCATTGAGCGGGCCTTTGTCCTACCCTTCAACAAAGAACTCAGTATGCTTGAGCCGGTGGAATTCATTGAGCGCGTGCTGGTGCGGCAGTTGAATGCCAAGCTGATCGTCATCGGCACCAACTTCAAATTTGGCCGCAAGCAGGCCGGCGACGTCGCGCTGCTGCGCGAGCAAGGCCAACGCCTGGGCTTTGAAGTGGAAGTGGTTAACGAATTCGTCTACCGCGGTGAGGCCGTCTCCTCCACGCTGGTGCGTCGCCTCATCGAACAAGGCGAAGTTGCCCGCGCCCGGCGCTACCTCGGATACTTCTATAGCCTCACTGGCCGCGTGGTGCCGGGCTTCGGCATAGGCAAAGAACAGACCGTGCCCACGCTGAACCTCGATTGGGGTGAAGCGATGCTGCCCCGCACCGGCGTCTACGTGACGCGCACCACCTGCGTCGACACCGGTCGCGTGTGGCCCTCCATCACCAACGTCGGCGTCCGGCCCACCTTCCATGGCGAAGCGCTCACCGTAGAGACATTCCTGCTGGCGGCCCTCGAGCCGCCAAGTCCCCATCGCATCGAAGTCGAGTTCTTGCACTGGGTGCGCGACGAGCGCCGCTTCCCGGATCCGGCGTCGCTCAAGGCCCAGATACTGCGCGATGTCCGCCGCGCCAAAGCTTGGTTCCGCCATGCCACCTGGGCGGAAAACCGGCTGAATCGGGCAGATTAGCGTTTGCCCTGACTTTGCGGCCGCGCAGAACGCCCGGTTAAGATATGATGTGACGGATTGGGCTTGTCGCCCGTCCGACGCACCAAATCAAAGACGGCACCGGAACCAGGGAATCAGTATGAAAACGCCTTGCCTTAGCATCGTATTCGGACTCAGCCTGCTCGCCGCCGAACCGCCGCCGCAGGATCAAACCGCCATGCAGAACGCTCTCAAAATGTACGTTCAAGCGGTGAACGATTGCCGGGAGGCTGGGGCTCGGGAGGTGGTGACACGTGACTTCTCGCCCGTCGCGCCGGGCATGGGGCCGGTATTCAGTGGGCGGCTGCGCCCCCGGCCGGCGGTGTGCGGTGAAAACAAAGCGGCGTTTGAATTGACGACGCTAGCGCGATTTTTCCTACTAGCGACGAACGACGTAACGATTGCCGACGGCTACTTCCGGACGATGCAACTACCCGGCGGCGACAAGTCGGGTCGGCTTTACGCGACTTTTGTGAAGCGGGATGAGCGCTGGCAGGTGCTGGCGTTGCGCTTTCACCCGCTGTCATTCGAGACCCCGTACGTGGGGATCGAACCGGCGGCCAAACATGATCAGCCGGGCCCCGATGGTTGGATCACTCTGTTCGATGGCCACTCCACAGACGCTTTCATCGACGTGAGCGGGGGCCCTTTCCCCCAGGCATGGACGATGGACGGCGGCCTGCTCAAGGCGATGGCCGGCAAGAACCGCAGTCTGCGAACACGTGACACTTTTCGCTCGTTTGAACTCCGTTTCGAATGGAGTTCCTCGCCGAAGGGCAATTCGGGCATCAAGTACCACCTCTTCTTTATGCTCAATGGAACGCAGGGTTCCGACGGCACTGGGCATGAATATCAGATCGCCGACGATGCGGGCGACCCCGGGGCTATCAAATTTCCCGTGGAACGGACTGGCGGGCTTTATAACCAGATCGCCCCAGCAAACGCCGCACCGCAGCCCTTGGGCGCGTTCAACCAGAGTGCGATCATTGTGCGCGGGAGACACGTGGAGCATTGGCTGAACGGCACGAAAGTCGTGGA
>JAYVRS010000908.1:0-3756 GCA_043776185.1 Bryobacteraceae bacterium
CGCTACGGCGTGCTGGTCGACATTGCGCGACAAGTGCAAGCCGGGCAGAGCATTAATCTCGAGATGGGGCACGTCAACGTGATCTGGCAGGGCGACGCCAACTCCGTCTGCCTGCGGGCCTGGGACATATGCGCTTCCCCGCCCTCGGCACTGAATGTCACGGGACCCGAGACGCTCACCGTGCGGGAGATCGCCGAAGCTGTAGGCCAGCGGCTCGGAGTTACTCCTAAGTTTACCGGCACCCCGGCGCCAACCGCGTTGCTGAGTAACTCCAGTAAGTGCCGGGCGCTTTATGGCGAGCCACGAGTTGCCGCGGCTCAGTTACTCGATTGGGTGGTGCAGTGGATGACGCAAGGCGGGCGTTTACTCGCCAAACCCACGCACTTCGCCGTGCGGGATGGGAAGTTCTGATGGAGTTACGTGAGCGACTAAAACAGGGCCTCGTGATCCCGGCTCATCCGCTGGCCCTGACTGCCGGGCGACAGTTAGACGAGCGGCGTCAGCGGGCGCTGACTCGCTATTACCGGGACGCCGGCGCGGGCGGCGTCGCCGTGGCCGTGCACACCACTCAGTTCGCCATCCGGGATTGCGGTCTCTTGCGGCCGGTGCTGGAGTTAGCCGCCGCAGAAGCCGGAGCGCTGGTAAAGATTGCCGGAGTCTGCGGGCGGTCGGCACAGGCCATTGCCGAAGCGAGGCTGGCTCGCGAACTGGGCTATGACGCGGGATTACTCAGCTTGGCGGCGTGGCCGACCGCGACGATTGATGAGCTAATCGCCCACGCTCGCGAGGTGGCCCGCATCATTCCCGTATTTGGCTTCTACTTACAGCCGGCGGTGGGTGGACGGGTGCTGCCTTACGAGTTCTGGCGCCGCTTCGCCGAAATTGACAACGTCGTCGCTATTAAGATGGCACCTTTTAGTCGCTACCAGACGCTCGACGTGCAGCGCGCCGTGGACGACTCGGGTCGTGACGTGGTGCTCTACACGGGCAACGACGATAACATCCTGCTCGACTTAGTAAGTGGTTGCGCCGGCGGTTTGCTGGGGCACTGGTCCGTTTGGACGCAGCGGGCGGTTGAGCAAATGCGAGAGGCCAAGCGCATTGGCGATGGCGACGTGCCCCGTGGTTGGATCAGGCTCAATCGCGAGGTGACGGACGCCAATGCCGCCTTCTTCGATGTGGCGCATGGGTTCCAAGGCTGTATCGCCGGCTTGCACGAAGTTCTGCGACGGCAGGGGCTACTGGCGGGCCGTTGGTGTCTTGACCCGGCGGAGGAGCTGTCACCGGGGCAGATGGACGAGATTGACCGCGTGTACCGCGCCTATCCGCACTTACACGATGACGCCTTTGTGCAGGAGCATCTAGACCGGTGGCTGAGCTAAGACAACTTACTCTCGACGACCTGGACGACGGGTTGGCGCTATCGACGGCGGCGGGCTGGAACCAGACGGCGGAAGACTGGCGGCTCGTCCTGACTCTGCCAACCATGCAGGCCTGGGGCATTGAGCGCGAAGGGCGGGTAGTCGCCAGCACCACGGTCATCCGCTATGGCGACGAGCTCGCCTGGATCGGGATGGTTCTGACAGATGAGCGTTTTCGCGGGCAGGGTTTGGCCAGCTTGTTAATGACCGCCGCGCTCGATTCGTTGAGTAAGTGCGACTTGGTGAAGTTAGATGCTACGGCGCAGGGCGCGCCACTTTATCGACGATTTGGCTTTGAGGACGAAGCGGAGGTCGTGCGTTACTTGGGGCGGCCGACGGACGTTTTGCCGGTAGAGCTTGGAACAAGCAAGGGCCCGGATGCGTTTGAAGCGGATCGCATGGCTTTGTTGGCTTCGCTGGATGCACCAGCCTGTTTGCTGGACGGTAGCTTTGCCTATGGCCGTGGCGGGCGGGTGGCTCCGTTCTTTGGCCCTTGCGTGGCGGATGACCAAGCCGCCGGGAGGTTATTGCAGTGGTTCGCCGGCGAGCAAAGGGGCGAGTTCATGTTGGACCGGATGGCCGCCGCCGCTCCGCCGGAGGGCTTCCGTCCGGTGCGGCACTTGATGCGGATGTATCGGGGATGCCAGCGACCGACCGACCCGCGCCAGTTTGCCTTCGCCGGGTTTGAGTTCGGTTAGGGCGTAGGGTCTTTGGAGTTGGGATCTTTGAGGTCGAGCTGCGTATCGTCCTGGCAGCACCAGCACTCGCCGGGCGAGTAAGTGCGGATGTAACAGACACCGCACCAGTAAGTGACCATCAAGCGTTGACCGCCGCGGTAGGCCCAGATGGCGCGCTCGTGGATGGGGTCAATGGCAAACTCGTTGGCTTTGGTGAAGTGGCCAAGCGCCTCGAAGTCGAAGCCATTGAGGCGCGGGTCGCCCAGAACCTTTCCGGTAGCTTCGTCACCGGTGAGTTGGATCTTGCCCTTGGGGGTACTCAGCTGGCCAGGGGTGGAGAACTTGCCGCGCAAGGCGGTCTTCGACGCTTCGGCCCGCAGAGCGAGAGCGGTAAACGGGGCGAAGATGAGCGCGCGTCGCTGCATATCTCAATTGTAAGGTATCTGCAGCGTGACCGTCAGCCTGACCGGGTAAAACTAGTGTTTGTGCCTCGTTGACTTCCCCTCACGGTCAGGGTTATGGGGTATGGCGACGACGCAGATGGGGCTCAACGTGCCGCTGAGCGAGCCGGAGCCCCCGAAGAACCGGCCGCCGGGAGTAGCGCGGCTCAAGACTGCGAACCGGAAGCAGTTCGTGATCAGCATGTTGGATTTGGACCAATTGATTCCGGCAGGCCATTTGGCGCGGGCGATCATTCCGCGGGACCACCATTGCCGAGGTCCAGTTCGACCGTGTCGACCGTGTCGACCGCGGCCTCCAACTCCATCAAGTCGCCCAAACCTCGCAACTGGCCTCAAGGCGCCAGACATTGCCAAAGCCCGCGCCGCCTGGACTGCCCCGGGGTTCAAGTTGGGCCAAACTTACTCATTTAGATGCCTGCGGGCCAAACATTCAAAACTCGTACTTCAGTGCCACCTGCATCACGCGTGGTCCGCCGCGTCCCCGGTCCACGACCGCCGTAATGAAACCGCTGCCGAGTGAATTAAATTGCTTTTCCGGTAACTGGAAGTTCGGATGGTTAAAGATATTGAAGAGCTCATAGCGTAACTGGAAGTTACGGCGTTCCTTCAGGCGGAAATTCTTAAGCATCGCTACGTTAATAAACTGCTGGCTGGGGCCATCCAAAATATTGCGGCCGGAGTTACCGAAGGTGAAGGGCAAAAATCCGTTTGGGCTTACTTCGCAGGAAGTGCGTGACGCGCAACGGGGCACCGGCTCAAAGCTGGTTAGTTGGTACCAGGGATAGTCGATACCGCGTCGTCCGGCACCGGGGATCGCGGCCTGGATGCCGCTGCCGAGGCGGTTGGGGCGCAAAGATTCGCCGAGGGTCGTGTCGACGTTGGCCGAAGTAATGGTGAGCGCTTGCCCGGTGTAGTAACTCGCGCTGCCGGAGATCTGCCATCCGCCGACCAAGGCGTTGCTCAGCCCACGCGAGCTGGAGAAGAACTTACGTCCGCGGCCGAAGGGCAGGGGCGTCGAGAAGACGGCGGTGACCACTTGCCGCCGGTCAAAGTCCGAACGTGCTCGTTCCGACTTCAGATTGCGGGAGTCCTGCGCGCCGGCAAAGCCGCCGGTGGAATTCCCGCTGAGTTGCGAGGCGTCGTCAATCGACTTACTAAATGAGTAATTCAGCCGCACGAACGCCCCGCGAATTTGCC
>JAYVRS010000909.1:0-3753 GCA_043776185.1 Bryobacteraceae bacterium
GTGTTCCGCGCCCTCGACACCAAGTTAAACCGGCCCGTGGCGATCAAGTTTCTGTCAGACTCCCTGGCCGACGCCCCCTCGCGGCGACGCTTCCAGCGCGAAGCGCAAATGGCGTCGTCCCTGAATCATCCCCACATTCTCACGGTGTACGACACGGGAGAGTTTGAGGGGCGGCACTATCTGGTGACGGAGTTTGTCGACGGAGGCACGCTGGCCGATTGGGCGAAGCGCGAAAAGCGCACTTGGCGGCAGGTGGTGGAACTGCTGTCGGGGATTGCCGACGGGCTTACAGCCGCGCATGACGCGCAAATTCTCCATCGCGATGTCAAGCCAGCGAACATCCTGATCTCGAAGAACGGCTACGCCAAGCTCGCGGATTTCGGATTGGCAAAGCTGGTTGAGCCTCCGTCAGACTCCACGCTCACGCTGAACGCGACGCAGAAGGGCGCCGTAATTGGCACCCTGGCCTACATGTCGCCGGAGCAGGCCTCCGGCAGTCCACTCGATGCCCGCAGCGACATCTTTTCGGTCGGGGTGGTGCTCTACGAAATGGTGGCGGGGCGGCGGCCGTTCGTGGGCAAGACCCATCTGGAACTGGTGCAGAACGTGATCAACGCCGCCCCGGAGCCATTGAGCGGCGAGGTGCCGGCGGCGCTGCGCGAAACCGTCGGGAAGGCCCTGGAGAAAGATCCGGCTGACCGCTATCAAAGCATGCGGGAACTGGTGGTGGACCTCCGCCGTCTCTCGCGCCGGACGTCAGTGGATGCCGGGCCGGCGCCTGGCAAGCTCCCTGGCAAGCTCCCTGGCAAGCTCGATTCGCTACCGAAAGTCTGGCTCGTTGCGGCCACCCTCGCGGTAGTGGCTTTGGCGGGACTGGCCATCGCCGGGTGGTGGCGGCCGCAAGCTGCAGCGCTCAATCCAGCCACGGAACTGATGCTGTCCATCGTTCCCACGCCAGGTACTCTTGCGCCGGTCGGAGGGGCGAACGGAACCCCGCAAATCTCTCCCGACGGCTCTGCCCTCATCTTCGATGGACGGGCCGGCATGCAACTGCGCTGGCTGAACCGGCTGGAACAGGAACCGGTATCCGGGGCTAATGCTGGCGGGAGTTGGCGGGGATTCTGGTCTCCCGATTCGAAAAACTTCGTGTTTGCCGAGTCCGATAGCCTGAAAAAGATGCGCTTGCCCGATGGCGCCGTGGAGGTGATCGCCAAGGGCTTGGGCGGGCCGCTGCTGGGGGGCAGTGTTAGCGACAGCGGCACTATTTTGGTCTCGATTGTGAAGGGCGGCCTGGCCCTGTATGCCGTGTCCGGACCCGGTGGAGAGATCAAGCGCGTCGAAGTCCCCGCGCTCGGTGGGATTACCTTCGGCCGGCCCCAATTCTTGCCGGGCGGAGAGGATTTCCTGTTCGTCAGCCAGCACGCCACCGACGACACCGGGATTCACCTCGCCACCCTGCGTAATGGAGCGGTCGCCGACCCGGTTCTCCTGATGAAGAACCCTACTGAGGTCCGCTACACGCCGGCGGGCGGAGGGCGAATCCTTTTTGTGCGGGACGACGTGCTCTATTCGCAGCGGCTGAATCGAACGGCCCGAAAGCTCGAAGGGGAGCCCGAGTTGTTGCAGCGGGGAGTGGCCTCGTCGCCGGCGTATGGTCAAGCGCATTTTTCGGTTTCGCGCACCGGTACGCTGGCGTGGCGGCCTGGACGGGCCGGACTGTCCCAGGTAACGATCCTGGACCGTCGCGGCATGGCCGTGGGCACGGCGGGTCCTCCGTTGTTGGTCCAGACGATGAAACTCGCGCCCGACGAGAAGCACTTGCTTTTGGGAGGGAACGGCGTCGCGTGGTTGCTGGAACCCAACCAGCCCGGGCTTCTGCGCGTGGCGCAGGGTGCGAACGGCACGGTCTGGTCGCCGGATGGCTCCAAGTATCTGGAGGCGAAGCCAAGCCCACGAGGCCTGCGCCTGATCGAACGCCCGGTAAACGGTTCCGGTGAGGCGCACGAACTGCCCACTCCTCCCGGTTTTGCGCGCGTGTGGGACATTTCGCCGGACGGCCAGCACCTGTTATTCAATCGGGGAGCGATGGATACCAGCCTCTCCTCGTCCCGGCTCGACGACGCGACCGCGAGCGCCAAGGTGCTGGTTCATAGTGGCGAATCCTTCAGCAGCGCCATGTTCGCACCCGGCGGCAATTGGATTGTCTATCGCGCCGCCGCATCGGCCACCTCGGAGGGCAAAGGGGGAATCTATGTCCAACCCTTTCCGGGGCCGGGATTACGCCAACAGATCGCGGCGGGCGGCAATTACCCGGTTTGGCGCAAAGATGGCCGGGAAATCGTGTACCTGGATCAACACCTGGGAAAAGACTACGTGTGGTCGGTTTCCGTGGTCACCACCGGCGGCGAGTTACGCGCTGCCGCACCGGTTCCGTTGTTTCCCGTCCGGCTGCCGGCCGCTTCCTACCCCGACTTAAATTTCCTGGCGGTGTCCCGCGACGGTTCCCGTTTCTACATCCCGCAGGCGGTGGAGCAGCCAGATATGAATGTGATTCACGTCAAGGCTGGATGGATGAAACCGTAAGTTAGAGCCCGCCCCCGACGCGGTCGTCGCTAACGAATGGTGAGGGTGCCGCCGTCCACCGGCAACGCCGTGCCGGTGATGAAGGCGGCTTCGTCGGAGCTGAGGAAGAGGGCGGCGTAGGCGATCTCGCTCGGCTGGGCCATGCGGCCGATGGGCTGGGCTTTCGACAGCTTTTCGAACATCTCGGCTTCGCGGCCCGCATAATTCTTGGCGATGAAGCCATCGACAAACGGCGTGTGCACGCGGCCGGGCAGGATGGCGTTGCAGCGGATGTGGTGCTCGAGGAAATCCTTGGCGACGGAGTAGGTCATCGACAGTACGGCGCCTTTGCTGGTGCCATAGGCGAAGCGGTCGGCAATGGCCATCACCGACAGGCAACTCGCCAAATTGACGATGGCCCCGCCACCATCGGCCACCATGAAGCGCAGGGTGGAGCGCAGGCAGTTGGCCGGCCCGAAGACGTTCACGCGCTGCACGCGCTCGAAGTCCTCAGGCGTGGTGGTGAGCGCGTTGCCCACGTGGGCGATGCCGGCGTTGTTGATGAGGATGTCGATCCGGCCGCGGCGCGCGTGAATCCGGGCGATCACCTCGTCGACCTCATGGTGATCGGCTACATCACAGTAAGTGGCAGTGGCATGGTCGCCCAGCGAAGCCACGGCGGTCGCCATTTCGGCCTCATTCCGGTCGAGGATTTCGACCCGGGCGCCCTCGGCGACGAAGCGTTGAGCAATGGCGAGTCCGATACCGGAGGCGCCTCCGGTGATGATGGCGGTTTTGTTCAGGAGTTGAGGCATAAGCAGCTACGATTCTATCGTCCCGCCTCGCTTCCAACTAACGGGCGCTACTGGAAGTAGGGCGAGCCGTCCTCTCGGAAACTGGTGCCGCGGCTCCAAGGCGCAGGGGGCATGCTCTTGAAGGCTTCTTCGTTGAGTTCCACGCCCCAGCCGGGTTTGTTGGGGATGTCGAGGTAGCCGTCCTTATTCACCATCAGCGGCTCCTTCAGGACGTTTTTACGGGGGCCGGAGACGGGCGCCGCGTATTCCAGAATGTGGAAGTTGGGCGTCGACGCGGCGAAATGAACGTTCACCGCCGTAGCCAATGGGCTCATCGGATTGTGCGGAGCAATCATCATGTACTGCGCCTCCGCCATGGCCGCAATCTTCTTCAACA
>JAYVRS010000910.1:0-3747 GCA_043776185.1 Bryobacteraceae bacterium
ATCGGGCCACTTCGAGCGGTTCTGCTTACTCTCCGCCCAACTAAAATGCAGTCGATCTTCGGCCCGGGTCATGCCGACATAAAAAAGCCGATTGGCTTCGGCTTGCTCGCGCTCCTTCTCGGCATCCAGATTCAGCCGGTGAATGCGATCGTTCACCCCGTCGTCCGTCGCCGGGTCCCGCCAACTAACGCCGAGTCCATGGGCGGGGTGAAAGCTGAGCGGCGCCGTATGCGCGCCTCCCCCGCTACGCTGCAATCCACAAAGAAAGACCACCGGGAATTCGAGGCCTTTGGCACCATGCATGGTCAGCACATTCACCGCATCACCACCATCGCCGGCCGGGGCGTTGGGCTCCCGCTCCAGCGCTCGCTCGTCCAATCGCTTCACTAAGTCGGCCAAGGGACGCGGATCGGCCTGCCACCACTCCCGCACCATCGTGAGTAACTTATCCACATTGGCCCGCGCCGCCGCATCCAGGCCCAGCGCATAGCCGGACTCATCAATCGCACAAGCCAGTAACCGATCCGGCGACAGATAGCCGGCCAAGTCGCGATGAGTACGCAGCCGCGCCGCAAAGTCCACCGGCAGAGCATCCGCTAAAGTAACTTCCCTACCGCCCCGCAACCGCATCGCATAAATCTCTTCATCGTTGTAACCAGCCAACGGCGATCGCAGCACGGCCACTAAAGCGATCTCGTGCCGCGGATTAGCCACCATCCGCAGCCAGTTCACTAAGTCAGTTACTTCGGTAGCCTCAAAGAATCCCCGGCCCAAGCTCATTACAAAGGGCACGCCAAAGGCTCTTAGTGCCTGCTCAAAGACGGCCAGCCCCGTCTTCTGACGAAACAGTAAGGCCATTGAAGAATAAGCCACGCCCTCCGCGTGATACTCCTGGATGCGGCGCGCGATGTGCTCCGCCTCCAACTGATCGCGCTCTGCCGGCGATTCCCCTTCGGCGGCGATCACCTCAATTACTGGCTCTTCCACCGCCGCGAAGACCCTGCGTGCTTCCAACAGCGGAGGCTCCAGGCCCGGCGCGCCGGCCACGATATCCATCGCCGCCCGCAGAATCTCCGGTCGGCTGCGATAGTTGCCACGCAACTCGTCCACCGTTTGTAAAGAGTCCAACAACCCTTGCCGATACTGCCGAAAGCTCTCGGGCGTCGCATGACGAAAGCCAAAGATGGATTGGTTCAAGTCGCCCACCCCGAAGAAACGACCTTCGCGCCGCACCAGATTCATCAAACGCCATTGCAGTGGATTAGTATCTTGTAACTCATCCATCAGAATGGCCTCGTACTCTTGCTGCACGCGAGCCCGGATCTCCGGATGCCCCTCCAGTAAGGCGATCGTCCGCGATTCCAGATCACCAAAATCAAGCACCCCGCGCTCGAACTTACGGCGTTCTACATCGCGAACGAGTTGCGAAAACACTTCCACGAGTAACTCCCGCACGGGAGCGTAGTAACGGGTCAGCGCGGCAATTCGATACTCTTCAAAGCATTCTTTCCAATGCTTATTGCCCCGAATACCTTTAATCAACGGCTTACCCTGGTCCAGCAGGCCGAAGTGGCGCGCCTCCAACACCTCCGGCATTTGCGCCACCGCATCGTGCCACTCCCGCCAGCCGGCTTTCGGCGATTTCGTGGCCAGTAAGTCATCGGTAGCCTGCAGTAAGTGCGACCGGTCCCCCGGCCCGTCCGCTCTCGATTTCAAGTCCTCCAGTGTCCCGCCACTGGAGCGCCAAGCCTCGTGCAACTCCGCTAAGTGCTCCACCGGTTGTTCGGTATTCCACGCCGAGAGCACCCGCCGCAGATCACCACGCCGCTCAGCCGCCAACTGATCGAGCGTAGCCTTGATCGCTGCTTGTAACTCAGCCCGCATTTCAGCTTCATCCAAAATCGTGAAGCGCGGATCCAGGCCAGCCGGGATGGCGTAACGGCGCAACAACCGCGCGCCAAAGCCATGAATGGTCAACACCGGGGCTCGCTCAATCTCCTGGCGTACGGCGGGCTGGCCCTCGAAACGCACCGTCAAACGCTGCTTGATCTCCTGCGCCGCCTTCTCCGTAAACGTGATGGCCAGCACCTGATTGGGCCGAAAGCCACGTTGATTGATCAACCAGGCATAGCGTTCCACCAGCACCGTCGTCTTGCCCGACCCTGGGCCCGCCACCACGCACACGTCCTGCCCCCAACGCTCCACCGCCGCTTGCTGTTCCGCGGTCAGACTCACGTGGCCACCTGCACCAGAGCACCCTGGGTCCGCACGCGACAGGCCGTTTCGAAGTCGCAATACTTACAGAGCTCCCGGTCCAACGGAGCCACGGCGATCTCCCCATCACGCACCCGTCCGATCACCTCCCGCGTCAACTCTCTCGCCCGCTGCATCATCTCCCGCAGCGAGGCCTGATCCTCCCAGCCAGTCTTCTTCGCCGAGTCGCGCAGCGCAATATAGTGAAAGCTACGCGGCCTCAGCTGGTGCATCTCTTCCAGTCCGAGTAAGTACAATCCGCCCTGCACATACTGCTCGCCATCCTGGCGCTTCGATACATTCGCCGCCGTCGAATACTTATAGTCATAAGCGGCCACTGTGCCTTCTGGAAACACATCATAGCGGTCAATTCGAGCTTTGATCTGTAAGTCAGAGCCACAATCAAATACCAAGCCCTCCTCCACGTGGGGCTCCCCTCCCGGGGCGGGTTGAAAGTCATCTTCAAACGTACGCAGATGGCGCAGCATCTTCAGCCGCTCCACTTCTGACAAATAACCCGGCGGAATATTGCGCTCCCGGCAAATCCGCTCATAGACTTCGTCAAAGAGAGCTTCCATCGTGTGCGATCCCCGGCTGGCCAACCGCGCCAGTAACTCGTGTACGATGTTACCCTGCACCAATGCATCCAGGCGCTCGCCAGGCTCCGGCGGCGCCGTTGCTAGCCTCAGCGTATAGCGGCCAAAGAATTGAAACGGGCATTTCAGAAACGTCTCGATACCGGAAGGGCTGGCGGACGCATGACGTGTGGCCAGCTCCATCCGTAACCGTTCATCCACCATCCGGCTGGCGCGAGCCGGGTTGTATTGATGATCCACAAACGGGAGAATGGCTCGACTATCCCACTCGGTGGCCCGCAGTTTCTCCAGCGCGAACGCCGGCAAGGTCCGTTCCCCCAGGCGATCGAAGCGAGGGTAACTGAGATGAAGCTCGGCCGTCGCTCTGGTGGTCGCTACAGTAAAGAGAAAGCGCTCCTCCGCTTGGCGATCGGCCATTGTGCGCAACGCTAAGCCCATCTCGTTCAGTTGACGGCGAACCAGATCGGGAAACAACGCATCTTCGGATGGATGCTGGGGGAACGTGCCCTCCAGCAGACCAGCGCAATAGACCACCGGAAGCCGCCATTGCCGCGCCTCATGCGCATCCATCACGTGGACCACATCGCGACGCCGGTCCACTTCACGAACCGGTGTCTCCGCAGCCATCGCCCGCACGTCAGCCCAGTAAGTGGTGAGCGAAATCACCCGCTCCGGCAAGATGGCCGTCACCGACGCCAGTAAGTCAGCCAAACCCGGCGACTCCGCCGCAAATAGCTTTTCCCAAACCGCCGGGCGCAGGGATCGCTCTCGTTGCTCCTCCAGACGCTCCAGCGTTTCGAGAAATGGCGTGAACATCAGTAAGTCCGCCAGATTTGGCATGCCGTTCGCGGGAATGCGCTTCTGTAACTCGAAATCGATCTCGTCGCGACGGCCTCCT
>JAYVRS010000911.1:0-3745 GCA_043776185.1 Bryobacteraceae bacterium
GATGGCCGCGTGGAACCCGTGCGGGCCCACTGGGTGGTGGGTGAGCAGTTCGCCTACGTCACGAAAGACGATGCCGTGCGGAGAGTCCCGCTGATTAGCGTTGACCTTCCCCGCAGCGAGCGTCTGAATCGCCAGCAAGGCGCCCTGTTCCGCATCGTTCAGTGAGATGCCCCGAACCGGTGTAGCCGGCAAGTTTCGGTTCGCAGACCGTTTGGCTGCCGGATGAAATGGCCCAGCGGGCCGCCGGGGCGTTGCGGCAAGTCAAAGCCATGCCACGATAGTCTAAGATCATGTTTGTCCCAATTGCATTCGTCAATGAAGCACAGCTTTCGACGGCGGTGATCCAGGCCGGCCAGGCACTAGGCCCAGAGGTGGTTAGGCTGAGGCACAGCATCGGAGAAGATACCAGCGGCGATCCGGCCATCTTCTTTCGCATCGTACTTGCCGACTGGGCGGTTAACGAAGAGACCGTAGCAGATGTCGCGGGCAAGATATCAACAACGCTGGTTAATGAACTTCGACCCTATGAAAACTGGGGATTGTTTCCATATTTCAGCTTCCGCAGCAACTCAGAACCTAGTGCTGAGCGAGAATGGGCTTAAACACCCGTGGCCTATCACGATGAACTCTTAACTCGGGCCGGGCAACTGCTTCACAAGCACGAACCAAATTCTTCACAAGCCGACCTCCGGAGAGCCGTTTCTACAGCCTACTATGCACTCTTTCATCTGCTGATTAGCGAGACGACGCTCAATTGGAGCCGTGATAGTTCGCGGGATGCCTTTGGACGCATGTTCGATCACGCTCTCATGAAAAAAGCTTCGAGGCGGCTCCTCAATTCAAGTGACATCCTCTTTAAGGGTGAAGACACGTCACTGGTTGAGAAGCTCAAGACTGTCGCGCGGGCGTTCGTTCAACTGCAAGACAGGCGTCATATCGCGGATTATCACAATGGAATCCTTTGGACACACACCGAATCACTCCTCGAAATTACGACCGTCCGGCAGGCATTTCTGATCTGGGCTTCAATTCGGAACGAAAACATTGCTCAGGAGTATCTCGTATCGCTACTGATCAAGCCGCGAGAATGACCGGCGTTAGTGCCACTAAACGCCCAGCCACTCCTTAGCCGACTCATGCACGCGCATCAGCTTCACGGGCTTGGCGGCAGAAAGGAGGGGGAAATCGGGGGGGGCGATGCAGAGCAGTTCGTCCATGCCATCGCACACAAACAAGTAGGCCGTGTTTAGCCGGTACTCGGCGTACTTCTCGAACTCCTGCCAGCAATACTGATAGAAGACTTCGAGGTCGACGTAGGTCCCCAGCGTCTCCATCTGGGTGGGCACGGCGCTGGCGGTCTCCTGATCCGCATTGACCAGCAGGCTGCTGAAGGGCTTTAGCTTGTTGCGAACTCCGAAGGAAACGACGCAGAGTGACGGCCGGGCGCGCCGTATGGCTTGCATCAGGGACCATTCGACAAAAGTATTGTTGATCAGCAAGGTGCCGTTGCCGCTCAAGAGCACGGCACGGACATACTCGGCTAAGACGGGATCGCGGGCAATATCGCCCTCTTCCTCGCGAAGTTTCAGCTGCTTCAGCCGCTGATCCAATTGGCGCGGACCGGGCACTTTCTCCACTTCGACGATGCGCTGCACCTCGGTCATGAGGCGAGCACGATAGGCTTTCAATTCGTCATAGCTCAGGTTGACGCCGCCGCGGATGACGGGCGCTCCGGCCGAGATGGCCCAAGTGTCGTAGGGGTCCTTCGAGTAGATTTGGGCCAGGGACTTCGGCGTTCCTCCGGAAAGCAACACTCCGAGATAGTCCGTCACCCCGTCGAGATCGAGCGGAATGCGCCGGCCGCGATCTTGCAGCCGCAGCCACATACGGTCTGGCGCGGCGGGAAGTTCGGAGGGCGCGGTGACGATCACCAGCCGGGGCCGCCCACGGCGCGCCACCTCGGCTTCGAGCACCGGGTCGAGCCGGGCGAACACTTGGGAGATGGCTCGCCGCCAATCCTGCTGGCGGGGACTGCGATTGAGGAAGTCGACCTGGTCTAAGGTGAAGCTGCGCCGCGGCCACGTCTTTTCGTTGACTCCCATTTGCCGCTCCACCTCATGCAACGGCAGAAAGAGCTGCTCGATCGAGGCAGGCTCCGTGCGGTCGATCAGCGTGAAGAGGCGCTCGTGGTAGCTCTGCTCCGCCGGGAACATCAGGTGCCAATCCTGCAATTGCTGGAAGAAGAATGTGGAGAAGGTGGCGGGCAGACGGTCGAAGAGGCCTTTGTCGACGAGCGCTTGCAGTAGCGGTGAAAGGGGCACGTCAGAGCATCTCTTTGAGAGGTTTGCCGGCGATCCCCAAAGCTTTGACGCCGAGCAACTCCGCCGCCGTAGCGGCAACATCGACGTGGGCCACCGGCCGCTCGGTCTCGCCCACGGGAATGCCGCCGCCTAAGGCTAGCAGCCACAGGTTCCGGCAGGACGCGTCGCCGCTGCGGTGATTCAGAAAGCCATTGGAGGCATTCTGGTCGCCGTCGCGGCCCAGCTCCGGCAGGATGAGGACCGTGGTCTTGTCCTTGTAGTGGGGGTTGCTTTGCACCTCGTCCCACAGCATGCCGGTCATGCGATCGGTGCGCGTGATGGCTTGCAGGTAGAGCGAATAAGAGCCCCAGTGGGCCACGTCCATATCCCAGAAATTCACCAGCAGCAGCGAAGGCCCAAACTCACGCATCACTTCGCGGGTGATGAAGAAAGTAAGCTCGTCGCCCGAGGAAGGAGCCTCGGGGCCGTTGATGTACTCCACCAGCCCGCGCGTGAGGGTTTCGCGGGCGTGGCGATCCAGCTCACGGCCGGCTTTGAAGATCGTCCAGC
Organism: Bryobacteraceae bacterium; assembly: GCA_043776185.1. Classification (GTDB taxonomy): domain Bacteria; phylum Acidobacteriota; class Terriglobia; order Bryobacterales; family Bryobacteraceae; genus JALHNI01. Next base: position 2,871 of record JAYVRS010000911.1, read on the forward strand.
CAACGCCTTCGTAACCTTCCGATAGCACCGATTCCAAGCGCCGAAGCACGTTTTCGCGATCCGCGATGCCCCGCCCTGAATTGGGCCCCTTTTTGACCACATCTCCCACGGCTTCGAGCAGGAGTTGCTTGGGCAACACGACGTTGGCCCCGTAAGGCGCGCCGAGCACTTTATCAGCGCCTGAGCCCATTTGCGCAAAGCTCTTGTTGGTGGCGATCACCCACGTATCCATGGGGCTGACGCCGGTCTGCTTGCGGTAGTGCTCAAAAATGGTGGCCGTGGCGGGTGGCTGAAATCCGAAGTCGTCGACGCGCTGCCAGTTACCGGTGACAATGCTGCCGGTGGAGTTGTAGTGGGAGAGTACGCCGTTGTTCAGGCAGTTGCGGAAAAAGTGGCCCTGCGGACGCAGCGCAGCCAGGCGCTGGACGTTCACCAAGCCGCTGGGACCGAAGGTCTCGGAGTATCGCACGCCGCCGCCGAAGGTGACAATGATTACTTTTCGGTCGTTTTTGGGATCCTTTTGGGGTCCCCCGATGAGAGGAATGGGCAGGATGCGTTGAGCGATGGAAAGGCCGGCCAGTTGGACAAAACGGCGTTTAGAAAACGGAAACATTAGTACTCGGTGATCTCTCCGGCCTGGTTGCGCCGGCGGATCTTGGCACCGAGGTCGAGCGGATGATCGTAGCCCGCCAGAATTTCGCCACCGGGCGTGTAGTAGGGCCCCAAGTCGACCGCCATACTGCCCTTGCCCTCCGCCACGAAGGTGATGGCCGTGACGAGCTTGCAGGACTTGTAACCGTAGCGTGCCGGATCGATCAGCCTGAGCGGCGCGCCGTGCTTGGCGCTCAGCGGTTTACCGGCCATGTCCATCGCCA
>JAYVRS010000912.1:0-13163 GCA_043776185.1 Bryobacteraceae bacterium
TTCCCCACCAAAGTTCAACTCATCAAACGCAAAGCGAGCGAACAGTGGTACATCAACTTCCCGTCCGCCGTCGCCCAGGCCATGGAGTTCTCCCGCGGAGAGACCGTGGAGTGGGTCGTTGAAGATAAGGCACTTTTGGCCTTGCGCCGCCTCGCCCCTCCCCCTTCCGCGCTAAAAAAAACTCTGCCGGTCTCCTCCCGCAGCTCGACCAACTCTGGCAACAATGCCGACCCGCCTTCGCCCAACGCCGCGTCGCCCAACAAGCCCAAGCCCTCTCCTTAAGTTCCTTACTTTGTCTCGGACGCCACACGGTTACCGGTCTACTGACGACCACCGGCGCGCAGTTTGAAGATTGGACTTCCGCCTACCGCTTGTTCTCCCAAGCTCGCCTGCCCGTCACGGAGATCTTCGCCGTCGTTCGCCGATCCCTCACCGCCGCGCTGGAACCGGGCGCTCCCTTTTGCGCCGTGCTCGACGACACGCTGCTGCGCCGCGCCGGCCGCCACGTCCCCGGCGTGGCTTGGCGCCGCGATCCCCTCGGGCCGCCCTTCCAAACCAACTTCGTCCGCGCCCAGCGCTTTCTGCAAATCTCCGCCTCCTTGCCCGGCTCCGCCCGCCTCACGCCTATTGGTTTTCATCACACTCCTACCCCCCAAAGGCCCAATAAAAAGGCCTCCGACGAAGCACAGGCTCAATATCGTCAAGCGGCTCGCGAGAACCGTCTCTCCTTGCGCGCTGCGCAGCAGATTACCCAGCTCCGCCACGATCTCGATCAAGATCCGGCGGGAGCCCAACGCCGGCTGCTGATCGCCTTCGATGGCGCCTACACCAATGCCACCGTGCTCAAGCAGCTTCCTCCGCACACCACCGCCATTGGCCGGATCCGCAAGGACGCCAAGCTTTGTTACGGCTTACCCACGCCGGTTACCGCTAAATCCCCCGGTCGCCCCAAACGTTATGGCGCTCCCGCGCCCACGCCCGAACAACTGCGCGTCGACGAAACGCACCCTTGGGAAACCATGACCCTCACCCACGCCGGCGTCGCCCACCAACTCCGTTTCAAGCGCCAAACCAATCTTCTCTGGCGTTCCACCGGCACCCAGCAACCACTCCAGTTACTCGTCATCGCCCCGCTTCACTATCGCCTCCGTCAAGGTAGTAAGTTACTTTATCGCGACCCCGTTTTTCTCCTCTGCACCGACCCCCAACTTACTCCGAGTAAGATCATTGCAACTTACTTTCAACGCTGGGATATTGAGGTCAACTTCCGCGATGAGAAGACCTTACTCGGCGTGGGACAAGCCCAAGTCCGCGCCGCCCACTCTGTCGCCGCCGCTCCGGCTTTCGCGGTCGCGGCTTACTCTTTCCTCTTACTCGCCGCCCAGCGCGCCTTCGGTGACTCTTCCGTCGGACTCATCCCCCAACCCAAATGGGCCACCAAATCCCCACCCCGTAACTCCACCCAACACCTTCTCCACCAACTCCGCGCCGAGGTCTGGGGCCGCGGCCTCGGTCTCGCCAATTTCTCCGGCTTCGTCGCTCACCCCACCTCCCACACGAAGCCCCAGAAATGCTCCTTCTCCCTTACTGCGGCCGCTTGTTATGCCAATGGCTGACCTCTGGAATGGCCAAAGTCCAGCCCCACGGCTAACGCCGTGGGCTAGGCAACACTCCCATTGCCCAGAGTATTAGGGCATTTGATTCTTGAGCCAGTTGTCGTAGGAGTGTTTCTTCGGCCCATGATAGTCAATCGTGTCGAAGAAAGCGGCGTTGCCGTTGTAACGCGGATCGCCTTGTTCCTTGAGCATGGTCTCCATCCGATCCCGGAGCGTGCGCTTTACTTGCACGAAATCCAGACGGGCGGCGAGGTTCTTCAAACACTCCGGATCTTCGCTCACTTGGTATAGCTCCTCGGAGGCGCGAAAGCCGAAGGCGAGCTGATAGTTGCGGTCGAAGGTAGAGAGCATGAGCGTCTTCGTTGGGCTGTCATCGACGTTGCGGTAACCCGTCTCGGGATTGCCGGCCGGCCAGCGCGCCGGCTCAAAGTTTCGCACATAAAGAAACTCCGGCGTGCGAATGGCGCGCACCGGATAGCCGCCATCGTGGGGGCGGCCCAGATCGTGGCGTTCCTTGGCGATCAGCATCACGTCACGCGTCGCGTCCACGGTGCCGGATTTGGGGCTCTTCAGCACATCGACGAAGCTCTTGCCCGTCACCGTCGAGGGAGCCTTGACGCCGGCGGCCTCCAGAAACGTTGGCGCGAAGTCGCGGGTGTTGATGAAGTCGTTTACGTGGCGTCCGCCGGTGGTGAGTTTGCCCCAGCGAATGGCCAGCGGGATGTGAAAGCCCTGCTCATAGATTTGGCCCTTAATGCGGGGAAACGGCATGCCGTGATCAGAGGTAACGACGACGAGCGTATTCTCCAATTCGCCGATCTGTTCGAGCTTCGCGAGAGCGCGGCCCAAATGGGTATCGAACCACTCCACCTCGAGCGCGTAGTCGAGCAGGTCACCGCGGACGGTCTGGTTGTCGGGGAAGTAAGCGGGCACCTTCACGTCGGCTAGCCGCTTCCCGGCGCGCAGGCCCGAACCATCTTCGTAAGCGCGATGCGGCTCCTGTCCGCCGAGCCAGAAACAGAAGGGCTGGCCCGGGGGCCGTTGCGACAGAAAGTCCGCGAAGTTAGCGGCATAGTCGCGAGGGGAGATGCCGTTGGTGGGCGGCTGGTTCGTGAGTTTCTGATACTCGCGGCCCGCCGGATTGTGTTTCCATCCGGTGGACTTGAAGTCACCGGGTCCCCAACCCTTGCCGGTAAGCCCCACGAAATACCCGGCTTGTTCCAGCACGGCGGGGTAAACCGCAAATTCATTGGGGAAAATGCTGTTGTGATTGATCGCTTCTTTGAGTTGCCAGGAGTTGCGGCCGGTGAGGATGGTGGCCCGGCAGGGACTGCACTTGGGATTGGAGGTGAAGGCGTTGTGGAACAGCACGCCTTCGCGGGCGACGCGATCGAAGTGGGGCGTCTTGACCCAGTTGGCACCGTAGGCTCCGGCGTGGCCATGTGACCAATCGTCGGCGATGACGAAGAGAATGTTGGGACGTTCGGTTGACTGGGCCAGGGCGGCGGTGGAAGTGAGAAGGAATTGACGACGGTTCACAGCGTTCAGGTTAACGTAGAGTGATGACGAAACCAAGAACCAGATGGGGCGTGTTGGGCGTCTCGAAATTCGCGATCAATAAATGTGTGCCCGGCATTCAGGGCTCCGCGCTGTGCGAAGTGGCGGCAATCGCGTCGCGGGACATCAACAAGTCCCAGGCGGCGGCCGACAAATTGGGCATTGCCAAGGCTTATGGCTCGTATGAAGAGTTGCTGGCGGACGCTTCGATTGATGTGATCTACAACCCGCTGCCCAATCACTTGCATGTGCCGTGGGCGATTGCCGCGGCCAACGCGGGCAAGCATGTACTTTGCGAGAAGCCGCTGGCCATGACGGTGGAGGAGGTGCAACGGCTGATCGCCGCGCGCGATGCGGCGGGAGTGGTGGTGGGCGAAGCCTTCATGGTGCGGACCCATCCGCAATGGCTGCGGGCCCGCGAGTTAGCCGCGTCCGGGCGCATTGGCGAGTTGCGGGCGGCCACCGGATTCTTCAGCTATACCAATGTCGATCCCTTGAACATTCGCAATCGGGCCGACGCCGGTGGCGGCGCCATCTGGGACATCGGTTGCTATCCCGTAACCACAGCGCGGCTCGTCCTCGGCACGGAGCCCTTGCGGGTGGCGGCGGCCATCGTGCGCGATCCGGAATTTGGCACCGACCGCCTGTCGAGCTTCATTCTGGAATTTCCGCAAGGCCACGCGATCTTCACTTGCTCGACGCAACTGGTGCCCTACCAACGGATGCAGTTCATGGGAACCAAGGGGCGTATCGAAATGGAGATCCCCTTCAATTCCCCGCCCGACCGCCCGACTCGTCTCTGGATTGACGACGGAGGCGAGTTGTTTGGTTCGGGCATATCCACGGAGACCTTCGACACGGGCGACCAGTACACGTGGCAGGCCGATGCGTTTGCCCGCGCCGTTCTCGGCGAAGGTCCGGTGCCAGTGCCGCTGGAGGATTCGTTGAAACAGGTGGCGGTGTTGACGGCCATCTTTAAGGCTGCGGAGAGCGGTCGCTGGGAGCCGGTGCAGGGTTAAGCGCTACATCCAGGGAGCAAGCAACAGCCGGACGACGGGCATGGCAAATAGGGTGGAGTCGACGCGATCGAGCCAGCCGCCGTGCCCGGGCAGCATGGTGCCGGAGTCTTTTACGTTGGCACCGCGCTTCAAAGCGGATTCGGCCAAGTCACCAATTTGGCCGGCGATGTTGGCCGCGCCGGCGATCAGGAGCGACTTCCACCAGGGAAAGGTGGGTAGGGCCCAAAGAATGTAGAAGACGCCAAAGGCCATGCTGGTGAGCAGTGACGCTACCGAGCCCTCCCAGGTCTTGCCGGGCGAGATGACTGGCGCGAGCTTGTGACGCCCGATGGCGCGGCCGACCAGCATGGCGGCGGTGTCGCCCACCCAGTTGAGTGCGCAGGCCATCAGCAGCCAATGGGGGCTGATGCGGCCGAGGTCAATGGCGGTGCGCCATCCGCCAAAGATGTAGAGAATGCCGAGGGCGAAGACACCCGCAGAGGGGAGCGCCGCAGTCAGATCCGTCGAACGCAGGGCCAGGGCCATCCCCAGCATCACCAATAGAGTGGCGACCAATATGCCGGGCAGGGGCAAAGCCAGGATGACGAAGCCAAAGGCATAGCCGATGGGCGCGAAGGTGGCGATCTTCAAGGCCGATACGAGCGCTAGGTATTCGTGATAGCAGAGGCCGGCGATGACGAGCAAGGCCGCAAAAGATACCCAAGGGGGGGCGGCGAACATGATCAACAGGACGGCCGGGATAAGGACCAAAGCCGTCAGCACACGGGTCATGGCTTAGCGCGCAGGTACGGCCTCTTCCACGATGGATTCTTCGGCATGCGCGCTTTCGAGCGCGGAGAGGCCGCCGAAGCGGCGGTCCCGTTTCTGGTAGTCGAGGACGGCGCGCAGGAGGTCGGCGCAACGGAAGTCGGGCCAGTAGGTGTTGGTAACGTAGATCTCGGCGTAGGCGATTTGCCAGAGGAGAAAATTGCTGATCCGCATCTCGCCGGAGGTACGAATCAGGAGGTCCGGGTCAGGCAGCCCGGCGGTGGAGACCACGCGATCCAGCATGTGCTCGGAGACTTCGAGCGACCCGAGTTCACCTTGCACTCTAGCCTCTTCGATCAGGCGATTGACGGCGTCGACGATATCGGCCCGGCCGCTGTAGTTGAGCGCCAGGTTCACCTTAAGGCCGGTGTTGCCGGCGGTGAGCGCGATCACCCGGTGCAGCTCTTCGCGCGCCCCTTCGGGCAACTCTTCAATTCGACCGATGGCATTGAGTTGGATGTTCTGATCCATCATCGTGGCCAGTTCCTGGCGGAGGAAGAAGCGGAGTAGGCGGAAGAGCGTGTCGATTTCCGCTTTCGGACGCTTCCAGTTTTCCGAGGAGAAAGCGTAAAGCGTGAGCGCTTCCAGCCGCAAACGGGCCGCCGTCTCCATCACCGAACGCACGGAGTCTATCCCCGCTTTGTGTCCAGCCACCCGAGGCAAAAACCTCCGCTTGGCCCAACGGCCATTGCCATCCATGATGATGGCCACGTGAGCGGGTAGCCGGGATGGATCGATCTGACGAGCGAGCACCCAATCTTCAGTCCCCGGATGGAGGACTCTAAACAACTCTTGCATCTTAACTTTCACAGTGTACAAGCATTTAACCCGCGGGTGCGAAACGCTCCAGATGAATTACCAGCAGCGAGGCGATTCCCAGGAACGAACCAAAGGGAAGTTCGTAGGTACCGGAGTCCTTTTTGGCGAAGTAAAGAAAGGCCAAGCTAATCACCGAGCCACCGAGCGAACCCACCAAGAGCGCGACGAGGGTGGGGGAAAGCCCGTAGAAGGTACCCATCATGGCAATCATCTTCACGTCGCCCAACCCCAGGCCATCCTTCTTTCGGATCTTGTAATAGAGCTCGCCTACCAGAAAGATCGAAATCGACGGAAAGCCTCCGCCGAATAGCGCCTCGATCACCGAACGGGCGGGTTCCGGCCAGCCCACGGGGACGAAGAGACTGGGCAAGCCTTGGGGAAGAAATACGACTAGTGCAAAGGCTAACCCGATCACCGCACCGCCCAGCGTGAATTCGTCGGGCAGAATGCGGTCGGCGAAATCCGCGAAGATGCAACCGATGATGAGCGCACTGTAGATGCAGAGCTTGAGCGCGGGCCAGGTAAGGCCAAGCTGCCAGACGGCCGAGGCGAAGGCGCAAGCGGTGATGAATTCTACGAGAGGATAGCGTGCCGGGATCGGCGCTTGGCAGGCGCGGCACTTGCCCTTCAGCAGTAAAAAGCTCACTAGTGGAATATTGTCGTACCAGGCGATGGGCGTCTCGCACTCCGGGCACATCGAACGGGGCTTGACGACCGAAAGATCGCGGGGCCAACGAAAGATACAGACGTTGAGGAAGCTGCCAATGAGGAGGCCGAACAAGGCGGCCACGAAAATTTCAGTTTCCATCATGCGAGGGCGATCTCGTACTCTTCGAGTGTACGCGCGACCAGCCGGTCAACGCTGAAATGGGCTTCTACACGGGCCCGGCCAGCGCGACCAAACTGGGCGAGCCGGTCAGGGTCGGCCAACAGATCGTTGACGGCGGCGGCGAAGGCGACCGGCGACTGATCGACCAGCCGGCCGGTGACCCCGTCTTCGATAGCCTCGGGCAAACCACCGACTCGACTGGCAATCACCGGTACTCCGGCGGACTGGGCCAGCAGGGCGGCCGAGCCCAGGCCCTCCATGTCACTGGCGTACAGGAACAAACTGGCGCTGGCCAAGTCAGTGGCGAGGTGAGTGGAGAAATGAATCGGACGGCCGAGGAGTTGGGCGGTCTCTTGCATCAGCGAGCCTCCTTTGCGCGGATCGGCGGAGGCCAAGGTCACCAAGCGTCCGGGCTCGTGGCTGGATTCAGGTAACAGCGGCGTTCCGTCCGCCACGATGCCAATCCGGTACTCGGGGATACCCTCGCACACCAGCAGGTCGCGCACGTGCGCGGAGACCGCCAGGAAGCGTTGCGCCCGGCGATATTTCCAGCGGGAGAGGAAGTTGGTACGGCGCTCAAAAGCGACCCGGCGCGACACCACAATTCGGCGACCCAGGAAAAGACAGTAAGAATGGGAGCGCGAGTCATGGGCGTGCAGAAGGTCGGCTTCTTTGGCATGGCGGCGTAGCGACGACAGCGGAGCAGTGGGCAGATCCTGGGCGTGAAGCGGCGATTCAGGAGGAGCGTAGATGCGGCAGTCGTGCCCGGCGGCCAACAGACCACGGACCAGCAGGAGGGCCTGGATCTGGCCCCCGCGCAGTTCGCGACCGGTATCGACGTGGAGAATTCGCATAGCTATCGCGACGAGCTCATGAAGCGCGCTTTCGCATACTTCAGAAAGGTGTAATGAGCCGCCATGTAGGCAATGGCCAGCCCCTCGGGGCCATCGAGAAACCCTCGCTGGAAAAGATAGGTCTTGAAGAAGGTCCACAGGGGGTCGGCCACCAGATGGCGATAACCGATGGGTTGCTTGAACTCGATGAGTTGTTGGGCGGCGAGCGTGGTGTAGCGATCCATGGTGCGAAGGTGCTCGGATAGCGAGTCGCAGGTGAAATGGAGCAGGTTGCCTTCGAGGCGGCCAATGCTGCCGTCGACGCGCACGCTCTCGTGGACGTATTCACCCTGCCACTGGGCATGGCGGCGATCAAACAGCCTTACTTTGCGGTCCGGGTACCAGCCGGAGTGCAGAATCCAACGGCCCAGATACTGCGCCATCCGGGGCATGCGGTAGCCGGCGTGCGAGGGCTGGGTCTTCTTCAACTGCCAGATTTCGGCCTCTAAACTTTCCGAGAGCGCTTCGTCCGCATCGATGGAAAGTACCCAATCGTTTTCGCAGATGGACGAGGCGAAATTCTTTTGGCTGGCGTAGCCGGCAAAGGGATTTTCCACCACGCGGGCCCCCAAATTGGCGGCGATGTCGCAGGTGCGATCGGTGGAGCCGCTGTCTACCACGACAATTTCTTCACAACAGCGCAGGCTCTCCATGGCCCGGGCGATATTGCGCTCCTCGTTCAGCGTGATGATGGCGGCAGATATTTTCACTTGAGCAACTATTCCAATAGTTTAGGACGCTACCGGCCCGGCTGTAGCCGACAAAGTGGCAATAATTTTTTCACGGTCGCGTTCGGCGCGGCCGGCGGCGAAGTTCAGCACCATTTGGTAGATGGCGCAACCCACGCCCACCCCCACCAACAGGACGCCGTAGAAGGCAAGGGTGCTCTCCAGAAGATGGCGTGCCGCATAGGCCAGGAGAATCGGCGCCGAGGCCAGCGGGTAGAAGACCAGCAACAAGGTGTGGAAACGGCCGGCTGAACTGGAACGCCAGGACTGGCTCGGGTCCACCGGGCGTGGGTACAGCGTGGAGCCGGCATTGCCCACCGAAGCGAGAAACAATCCGAGCACTAACGTAACGGCCAGGGCTTCCACAAACTGGCCGAAATGCAAAGGCAAACGCAGGCCCGCCATCACCAGGGAGACAGCGGCCAGTTCCAGCAGCAAGAACGCGAAGCCGGCCAAGTTCTTCGCGACGATGACGGATCGGTAGGAAATTGGGGCCAGGAAATAAAGCTGAGCCGCCGCGCGATCAAAGCCGAGATGATTCCAGAAGGCGACTTCGGCCAGCAGGGTGAGCGCATAGATGCAGACCACGGTGAGAAAATTATCGGCGAAGAAACCCGTGCGGGAACCAGGCCCCAGCCGACCCATCGCGATCGGGAGCCAAATTATGAGACCAAATGAGAAGCCCATCAAAAAAACGAGCCGGAATCGAGGGGCGCGGCTCAGGAATCGAAGCTCCTTCTCGAGCAGCGCGGCCAGCGGGTCGTTGAAGAATCGCCGGGGCAAGCAGTAGAAATACTCGATCAGTCCGGACCGGGCGCCCGCCTCTTCGGCGGCCTTGGTCTCATCGCGATCAAAACTCAGACTGCGGGTGAACTGCCAGCGGGCGAACCCATAGGCGGCTATCGACCATCCGCACACGATCGCGACAGAGAGGGCCGTGGTTTGCCCGAGCAGCAATCGGGCGGTGGCCGACCACGGCAGCCAAACGGGGGGGGCCATCCTGATGAGACTGCCCACCCAGGCCGGCATGCCAAAGGCACTGACATATTGGGGCATCGCGGCCAGCGAAACAAAAAGCAGCACCACCAGTTCACGCCAGCCGCGCTGGGCCAGCAAGCGGGTGAGCAAATCTTTCACTGCCACGCCGACCAGCAGGTTCAGCAGAACAAATGGCACCAGGGCCAACGCGCCCCAGCCAGTTTTATCTGGATTTGAGACCAGCCCGATGGCCGCGCCCAACAGGACGATCAACATTTCGAGGCTAACCGTGATGCGCAGCAGGACTTCCATCCAAAAAAGCTGGCCATTCGAAAATGGGTAGACGGCCAGACGGCGCAGGTCGAGCGACATGCCGCTCGAGACCAGAATCAGCGGCACCAGTTGCCAATAGGCGAGCACCAGTAAGAGTCCATTCGACAGCAAATTGGGCAGATCGAGTTGGGCGGGCGGGTGGCGAAGGATGCCCGCCACGAAGACGGCCAGGCCGGTCCATAGCGCATACCAAAAAACGGTGAGGAGGCCGGCGAGAGCGGTGGCCAATCGATTGGAGCGCGGATAGAAGTTTCGCAGAATGCGGATCTGCGCCCACAATACAGCGCGCAGAGGCGCGGCCCAAGGGGCGAGTGGGATTGGTGGACTCAGGAAAGCCACTCAATACTTTCAGTGGAACGAGCTCCGCCCACCGTGCGCACGAAGAGCTCTTCGAGCGTTTCGCGGCCTTGCCGAAGCTCGTCCATGGAGCCCTCGACGACCAGTTGTCCCTCATGGATGATGGCCACGCGGTCGCAAAGGCGTTCCACTACGTCGAGCACATGGCTGGTGAGAAAAATGGTGGCGCCGCGCCGCACTTGCTCAATCAGGATGTCTTTCATCAGCCGCGCACCCACGGCATCGACGCCCTCAAACGGTTCGTCCATTAGAAAAAGCTGTGGCCGGTGAATTAGCGCCGCCGCCATGGCGCACCGCTTGCGCATCCCCTTGGAGTACTCGGCGATCAGTTTACGGGCATGGCCATCGAGTTCAAAAAGCGCCAGAAGCTCTAGACTGCGCTCGTGCGCTTCGGTGCGCGGAAGGCCATATAGCCGACCGACGAACTCAATAAACTCGCCACCGGTGAGGTGGTCGAACAGGAGCGTATCGTCCGGCACCAGCCCCAAGCGCCGCCGGATTTCGAGCGACTGGCGTGACATCTGGAAACCAAGGATCTCGATTTCGCCGGAAGTGGGAGGGATGAGGCCCATCAACATGCGGATGGTGGTCGTTTTACCCGCGCCGTTGGGACCCAGGAAACCATAGAAGCAGCCGCGCGGCACCGAGAGATTGAGGCAATTCACCGCATGCTTATCGCCATAAGTCTTATATAGGCCGCGCACGGCGATCGCGGGAGTAGAAGGCGGAAGATCGGGGGGCGTAGACGGATCCGGCATGCGGTACTTCCTATTATCGGCGCTTCGGCCGTCGATATGCAGGGATACCATGAGTTTACTAGCCGTCGCTCAAAGTGCTCGTCCCTCCACTTCAACATTTATCCTGTCCAAATTGAATGATTTACCGCCGTTTTCCCCAGTATTGAATAAGCTTTTGGCTTCGTTGGGTGACGAGAATTTCTCCTATGGGCAGCTAGGCTCGCTGATTGAGCAGGATATGGTTTTGTCCGGTAATCTACTACGCCTGGTGAATTCGGCCGCCTACGGGCGGCGTACGGAAGTGTTGGCCATCTCGAAGGCCATCGCCTTGTTGGGCGTCAACAAACTCCGCAACCTGGTGCTGACGCTTTCCGTGGCGAATATGTGGCGTAGCGTGAAACTCGACCACGACTGGTCTTTGGAACGCTTCAACGCCCACGAACTAGCCACGGCGATCCTGTGCGACACGATCGCGCAAAGGGTGGAGCTCAGTTTCGCGGAGGGCGCGTTTCTAGCCGGCCTCCTCCATGACTTGGGCAAACTGCTCGTGGTGATGGCCTCCCCGGCTGACCATCTCGACATCGAAGCGCACATCGCCCGCACCGGCTGCGCGAGCTTAGAGGCCGAACGGCTCATTTTTGGCACGGACCATGCCGCACTCTCCGCCGAAGCGCTGGCCATTTGGAAACTGCCGACCGAGCTCCAGAATGCCGTGCGGGAACATCACTCGCCGGTGAAAGGCGAGCTCAGCATGGTGGTGGCAGTGGCCGATGCGTGCGTCAATCGGCTGGGGCTGGGTGTCCGTCCGCTGTTAGAAGCGCCGGATGCCGCCGTTTCCGATGCCGAACTGTGCGCACCGCTGCTTTCGGAGATTGGCCTGGGAAGGGATGCCGAACGAGTAATGGCTGAGTTTCGAGTTGAATTTGAGGCGGCAAAGTCGCTTCGTTAACACCCTCAAATGCAGGAATACTCTGCCCCCCCACTCCCCCTTATGGGGGTAGCCTCGCTCTCAACTCGCAATCGCTCAAATGATGTAAGTTCATTCTAATCTGCGTTTTCAACCCGCGCGACGAAACAAAGCCGTCGATGGCTACCCGCAGAATATTTATGAGAATAATCCCGTGCTCAACCCACTTACTAACGGGTGCACTTTGTCGACACATGCGCGGGCTGGATGTTTGGCTTTTTGGGACTATGGATCGTCCTCAGCGGGCTTGACGACCTGTTTATCGACGTTGCGGCTTTCCATCGCTGGTGTACCCGCCGCGCCCGCCATTCTTCCCGCGCCGCACTGCTAACCTTCAATCCCCCGCCCCGCATCGCGATCCTGGTGCCTTGTTGGCAGGAATCGGACGTCATCGCGCAGATGCTGGAACACAACCTGTCGGTGGTCGACTACGGTCACTACGACTTCTTTGTCGGCGCATACCCCAACGATCCGGCGACACTCGTCACTGTGCAAGCGGTGCAGGCCACCCGGGCCCGCGTCCATCTGGCAGTTTGCCCTCACGACGGCCCCACCAACAAAGCGGACTGTCTGAACTGGACCATGCAGCACCTGATGCTTCACGAGGACCGCTGTCACACGCGCTTCGACATCGTGGTGGTGCATGACGCCGAGGACATGATCCACCCGAGCGAACTGCGTTGGCTAGCGGCCGAAATGCAGGACGCCGAAATGGTGCAGGTACCGGTAATCGCTTTACCCACGCCGTGGCTCAACCTGACCCATGGCGTCTACTGTGACGAGTTCGCCGAGTCCCAAGCCAAGGATCTGCCGGCCCGTATTTACCTGGGAGGCTTCCTGCCCTCGTGCGGAGTGGGAACCGGGCTGACCCGCGATATGATCGAGCGGATCGCCCAGACCGGTGATAATCAAATCTTTCAGCCCGGATCACTTACCGAAGACTACGAGTTGGGCCGGCGCGTGCAAGAGTTGGGAGGTCGTCAGCGGATGCTACCCGTGCGGTGGGAGCGCGGCCGCCTAATGGCCACGCGCGAGTATTTTCCCCGGGAGTTCTGGCCGGCGGTGAAACAACGTACGCGCTGGATTACGGGCATCGCACTGCAAAGCTGGGAAATGAATGGCTGGAGCGGCAACTGGGTGCGGCGCTACTGGTGGTGGCGCGACCGCAAAGGGCTCATCGGCAATCCACTCACCGCGCTTTGCAACCTGTGCTTTTTTGCCGGGTTGTTGGGTTGGCGCGCGCCGATCGACCACATGCCGTTTGCCAGCCAGCCTCTAATTGCGATCGGCATCGCGCTGCAGACGTACCGGATGACGATCCGCATGAGCTACTCGGCCCGCATTTACGGACCGTGCTTTGCACTGGGGGCACCGATACGGGTGCTGTGGGGCAACCTCATCAACCTCATCGCCACCACGCGGGCCATCCATCAGTTCACTCGGGCGAAACGACGAAGCGAGCCGCTGCGCTGGGTGAAGACGGCTCATGCCTATCCTTCCCGTGACGCCTTGATGGGACACCA
>JAYVRS010000913.1:0-3740 GCA_043776185.1 Bryobacteraceae bacterium
CGGGCTCATGGCGCACAGAAGGGTGGCCGCGCCAAGAATGTCATCGTCTCTTACGAGAAGGCGTTCCATGGGCGCACCATGGGTTCGCAGCAGGCCGGCGGCATTCCGGCGTTGAAAGACTGGATCGTCAACTTGGACCCTGGCTTTGTTCAGGTTCCTTTTCCTGATGGTTTTCGCACAACCGATACCAGTTTCGCGGGCTTTGAAGGGGCGCTCGCCGAGCAAGGCGTGGTGCCGGAGCGGGTGGCGGGCGTGATCCTGGAGACCTATCAAGGCGGCAGCGCTGCCTTCGCGCCCGTGGAGTACATGCAGCAGATGCGCGCGTGGTGTACCCAGCACGGGGTTCTTTTGGTATGCGACGAGGTGCAGGCCGGCTTCGGCCGCACCGGCACGCTGTGGGGCTTCACGCATTACGGCATCGTCCCGGACCTGACCACATGGGGCAAGGGCGTCAGCAGCTCGCTGCCGCTCGCCTTTATCGCCGGTCCGCCGGCCATCCTCGACCTGTTCCCTGCGGGCAGCATGTCGTCTACCCATACGGGCAATCCGATCTGCTGTGCCGCGGCGTTAGCCAATATCGACGTGATCCTGGGCGAGAACCTAGCCGAGCGAGCGCGGGTGATGGGTGATCGGCTGCAGAGCCGTCTGCTGGCGCTTCAGGCGCGCTATCCCGGGCATATTGGCGCGGTGTCCGGCAAAGGACTGGTCGCTGGCGTTCACTGCGTGAAACCGGGTGGCATTGAGCCCGACGGTGATTTGGCTTTCGACGTGGTGAAGCTTTGCTGGGAGAAGGGCGTGCTGATGTTCAACCCGGTAGGATTCGGTGGCGCGACGGTCAAGATTTGTCCGCCGCTGGTGATTACGGAAGAGGCGATTAGCGAGAGTTGCTCGGTGCTCGAGAGCGCGTTCGCCGAGGCGATCAGCTAACTGCCCCTGGCGCGGAGGGTGTTGGTGTGGGGTAGCGGGAGGGCGAGAGCGGGTTGCGGAGGTTTGCCGAGGAAGGCTGCGAGGCGTTGGAGGAAGGCGGCTAGTGTGGTGGCTTGTTGGGGGCTCTGGAGCCAGGCGGCCCAATTGGTTTCGGGGGTGATTTCAAATTCTTTGCGCCAACGGTCCAGGTAGAGCTTTACTTGGGCTTTTTGTTTTTTGTGGGTGAGGGTATAGATGGGGTCATTCGCGGTGTGGGCGGGAGCACTCGAATAGGGGTAGAGGTGGGCGCTTTTGGCTATATTGGCTTTGACGGGGTTTTGCTCAATGTAGAGTAGGGTGTTGCAATATTGGGCTTTATCGGTGATGGGGATGGCGTGGAAGTGGTTGCGCCACAGGTGGCCTTGGGTGTGGCTGAGTCCATTGATGTAGCGGGCGTGGAAGCTTTGTAGGTGCTGCATGAGGCGGGAGATGGCGCCGCGCCGGAGGGGTTCGAGCATGAAATGGACGTGGTTGGACATGAGGCAAAAGGCGTGGATGCGGACTTTGTAGCGGCGGGCGAGGAGGTCGAGCCGTTGGAGGTAGAGGAGGAGGTGGGTGGGGGAGTGGAAGGTGTGCTGGCGCTGGGAGCCGCGTTGGTAGACGTGGAAGGTTTGGCGGCATTTCCAGCGGCGGAGGCGGGGAGGGTCGGGTTGGGGTCGGCGCATGCTCTGCTAAATAGTGGGTTTTCGGCGGGAAAATTCTCACTTATTTTCGATTTATTTTCCCGGATGAAATGTGCAGAATTTGTCACATGGCCGTATCTAGATGATTCTATTGATTTTAATGTTTAGTCGGACTAAGTATTAAGTGTTTTAGAATCAACGGGGCTCTGGCAAGTTTTGAAATTGGGAGGCGATTTGAGGCTGACTACGCCGACGTCAGCAGGCGATCCTGCACCACAGTGCGGAATGCCAGCTTGCGTCGCGCCTCCTTCGACCACTCGCGATAATGCGCCGCCTCATCCGGCCGATTCATTTGCTCCAAAAGCACGGCCTGTTTCTGCAGCCAGCGAGCCGTGGATACAGAATTCACGGTATCGTCACTCAGTTGGCTCAGCGCCCGATCACGGGCAAGAAACGCATCGCGAGACCGGCCTTGGGCCGAGTATGCATCGGCTAAAGTGTCGAGCGCGGTGGCGAGCAAACTGTGCGAGCGCGACTCAAACAGCAGCGCCGCCCGCGCGATGGCCCCTTGCGCTTCAACTGGCCTTTCCAAGCGAATCAACAGCGCACCCAGATTGTGCAACGCAATCGCATAATCGTCACTCGTCTGGTTATGCAAAGCATGAATGCGTACGCTTTGTCCCAGCGCTTCGAGCGCGTCTGGCCATTCGCCTAATTCCTGATAAGCGATGCCCAAATTGGTGTAGCACTGCCCGGCTTCCCGGCTTTGATTCCCATGCAAGCGGCAGCGCAGCTCTTTCGCTTCGGCAAGCCAACCTACCGCCTCTTCCGCTCGCCCAGCCCGCAGCAGAGCGCCCCCTAGATTCAGCAGGCAGGCGCCGACAAACTCGTCGGACACTCCGGCATACCGTCGGAAGTCGCGCACCGATTCGTCCAGCAAGGGAGTCCCTTGGTCAGGCCGTCCGTTTTCACAAAGGATCGAAGCCAACTCCGCCCGTCGCAGAGTCACTTCCAGCCGCCGACTGGTGCCGAGACGGCCGGTCCTTTCTAATTCGCTCGCATAATCGAGATAAAGGGTGATTCCTCGAAAAGCCTCGTAGGTGCGATTCTCACTGAGCTGCGAGTCAATATAACCGTTCAGCGCCGCGAGCCGCAAACGCTCCCGTTGCGCCAGCACGGGCCACCAGGTAGCGGCGCGATTTATCCAACGAAGCAGCGTCACAGATTGCATCATGCGAGTGTCCATGGGTCCATCGGCCTGCTAGTCAGAGGACTTTACGCTGGGCCCAAGGAACGATCCCGGTAAGGCTCCCACACCGCCCATCCTGAGCTGTGTCAGAATAATGGGGAGTTTTACTTTTCGCATGAACCCCTCGGACTTCACTAACCCGGTGCCCTGGCCCTCCACGGAACCCACCTCACCGGCCGCCTCACCGGCCCCCGCCCCCATCGATGCCCCCCCCGTGCCTGCAGTTGAGCCCGTCGCGGCCCCACCGCATCGGAGCCCTGTAATAGTAGCTCCAGTACCCGCCGCTCCCGCTCTTCCTGACCCGGCCCTTATCGACTCGGCGGCAGAGTTCAACCCGGCCGATGCTCCGCCTGACGACTCGTTCGGCGACATCCTTTCTGAGTTTGAGCAGTCACACCAGGCTCCCGGCAAGGGCAGCCTGATCTCGGGCACTGTCGTTTCCATTACCGACGAGTGGGTCTTCGTGGACCTGGGCCGAAAGAACGATGGTGTGGTCCCGTCCGAAAAGTATCGGGATGCGGCCGGCAACATGACCGTGCAAAAAGGCACCCAGCTCACGCTCACCATCACTTCGCGTGACGAGCACGGGATCTATCTTCTCGATACGCTCATGGCCCAAGCGCCACCCAAGGATTGGACCGCGCTCGAAGAAGCCTTTAACGAGAACCGCATCGTGCGGGCTCGGGTGCTCGAAGCCGTCAAGGGCGGTCTGCGCGTTGACGTCGGTATGCGCGGTTTTCTGCCGGCCTCTCGCAGCGGAACCCGCAATGAAGCCGACATGCTGGCCCTGATTGGCCAGGACGTCGAGTGCCGCATCACCAAGATCGACAAAGAAAAAGACGATATCGTCGTCGATCGCCGCGGCATTATCGAGGAGCGCTCGAACGCCGCCAAGCAAGAGA
>JAYVRS010000914.1:0-3736 GCA_043776185.1 Bryobacteraceae bacterium
GTGGCCGATGGAGGCGCGGCGCTTGTAACAAAGTCCCTTGGATTGGTAGACCTTGCCGATCAACCCACCTTGCAAGGCCGCAATGGCGCGCATCTTAAAAGGATTGCTGCGGTGCTGCGAGCCAATCTGCACCATGCGCTTGGTGTCGCGCGCTGTCTGCAACAGCTTCTGGCATTCGTAGATACTATAAGCGGCGGGCTTTTCGCCGTACACATCCTTGCCGGCTTTGAGAGCCCAGATGGCGGCCAACGCGTGCCAATGGTTGGGCGTGGCAATCGAGACGGCGTCCACGCCAGGGTCAGCGAACACCGCTCGCATATCTTCAAACTCTTTGGCCTTCTCGCCCGTGTTTTTCAGGAGGGTGGCCTGCGATCGCTCGCGCGCGGCTTGGTTCACATCGCACAGGGCCACCACTTTGGCTTCGGGCAAACGCGAGTAAATACTGAGGTGATTGCTGCCCCGGCCACCGAGCCCCACGATCGCTATATTGAGCCGCTCGTTGGCGCCGTAGACGCGCAAGGCGGATGCAGCGGCGGCCGCGCCCATAAAAAATCGCCGCGTGGAGGAAGAAGACGTTTCGGTGCTCATTTCAGTGCTCATTGGGGCGAGCATACCAGAAAACGGAGGGACGCTATACTTGGGCGTAGCGCATTGGCATGACTTACATCTCCACCCGCGGCAGCGCGCCCGCCAAAACTTTCACTGAAATCCTGCTGGCGGGCCTCGCCCCCGACGGCGGTTTGTACCTTCCCGCCGAGTACCCACTCGTCACCCGGGCCGAACTCGACCAGTGGCGCGGCCACGCGTATCCCGACCTAGCCTTCGCGATTCTCTCGAAATTAGCGACCGGCATTCCGGCTGCGGATCTCGAAGCGCTCGTGCGAAAGACCTACCGGGCCGACGTCTATAGCCACACCCGGGCCGATAGCAACGCCGCCGAGATCACCCCTTTAAGAACGCTTGAGCCCGGTCTCCATTTGCTCGAACTATCGAATGGCCCCACGCTAGCCTTCAAAGACCTCGCCATGCAGCTGCTGGGGAACCTGTTCGAATACGCGTTGCAGCGCCAAGGCGCCCAAATGAATATCCTGGGCGCCACGTCGGGCGACACGGGCTCGGCCGCCGAATATGCCATGCGCGGCAAGCGCGGCATCCGCGTGTTCATGCTCTCGCCGCACGGCAAGATGAGTGCCTTCCAGCGCGCGCAGATGTATTCGCTCGCCGACGAAAACATCTTCAATATCGCCATCCGCGGCATATTTGACGATTGTCAGGATCTGGTGAAAGCCGTCTCGAACGATCACGCATTTAAGGCCAAATATGCCATCGGTACCGTCAATTCCATTAACTGGGCGCGCGTCTCCGCCCAGGTGGTTTACTACTTCAAAGGCTACTTTGCGGCCACTCGTTCAAACGATGAGGAAGTGGCGTTTTCCGTGCCGTCGGGCAACTTCGGCAATATCTGCGCTGGGCACATTGCCCGGATGATGGGCTTGCCGATTGCGCAACTGATTCTGGCCACCAACGAGAACGATGTGCTGGACGAGTTCTTCCGCACCGGCGTTTACCGCCCTCGGGGGACGGCGCAAACACATGCCACCAGCAGCCCGTCGATGGACATCTCCAAGGCCTCGAACTTCGAGCGCTTCGTGTTCGACTTGGTGGGTCGCGATGGCGCGCAAGTGGCCGCGTTCTGGCGGCGTGTGGAAGCCGGACACGCCATCGATTTGCGCGGCACGCCGGCCTTCGACAGACTAGCCGGCTTCGGCTTCAGTTCCGGCCGCAGTACGCACGCTGATCGCCTGCGGACGATCCGGCAGGTCTATCAGCAGTACGGCGTGATGATCGATCCCCATACGGCGGACGGCGTGAAGGTCGGTCTCGAAGAGCGGCGCGCCGGCCTGCCGTTGATTTGCCTCGAAACCGCCTTGCCCATCAAGTTCGCGGATTCGATTCGGGAGGCTCTCGGCATCGACCCGCCGTGCCCGCCGGACTTGGCCGCCATCGAGACTTTGCCCCAACGCTGCGAAGTAATGGATGCGGATGTGGCGGCGTTAAAGGCCTATATCGAAGCACGCGCCCCAGTAAGTTAGATAAACAAGTCCACGGTGAGGCGAAAGCGCACGGCGAGCCGGCGAGCTTGGGTCAAGTTGATTTTCCGGCGTCCCTGCAGCACTTCGGAGACAATCGATTGGCTGCCGAATACGTCGATCAAGTCAACCTGTTTCAGACCCAGGTCTTGGACTAAGTGCTGCAGAGTCTCGCGGGGGGTAAAGCGCTTCACTTGCCCCAATCGAGCTTTGATCTCATAGTCCTCCACCAACCGGCCCAACAGCCCGGCCAACTTCGCTTCTTCTGGAGACAGCTCTCTTGCGGGGATCGTGAGTTGGAGAAGAGTCCCGGCGAGGCGATCCTGTTCCTCATCGGTCTCGATCACCCGCGGCAGATACTTGGCCAGAAGACGGCCGTACTTTTTCTCGTCGATGCGGTCCATTACGGGCATAAGTCCCTCACATTGGGTCGGTCGTATCACTACCGCACTTTTTTAGGGCTTACGTCGCAGAACGAACGGCTTTGGCTAGCCGGCGTTCTTCGATCATCTCGCGAAGCTCATCGAAGACCTGCACTCCGTCGATCAGTTCGCCGCGCTCCGCCTGCGCGGTGCCGATTTCGAGCTTCGCCTTGAGTTCGAGCAATGTGGAGTTGTTCAGAGTGGTTGGGCGAGCCATGCCTTAGGATGGCGCGGTTGGCACATTGTGTCAAATCACAACCTATGTTCAAATCGGGGAAAGGGGCGACTTAATGAGCGGATCCATTCCGAATCCTTGTTGGCGCAAGTGGGAAGACTTGGCCGGTGATGAGCGTAGTCGGTTTTGTGGGGTTTGCGGGCGGGATGTGCACGCATTGGCCGCCTACTCGGAGTCGGAGTGGGCGGCGTTGATGGCGAAGGGTCGGGTCTGTGCTTATTCGGGGGGCGTCAGCAGTAGGCGGGCAGTGATTGCGGGCGCGCTGCTAACCACCATCTCGCCGCTTCTAGCGCAGACTAGCCAGCTGCGGGTGATCGTAACCGACAGTTCGGCGGCGGCAGTCTGGCAAGCTGACATAACCCTGCTGGATGCGGATGGAACGACCCGCGTAGTGCGTGCCGATCCTAATGGGCTTGCCGGATTATCATTATAGGAACCTACGTGCGGGACGCTTCGGATGATGGGCGGAACGGTAGTTTGCGGGTCGTGGTCACCGATGCGACCGGGGCCGGAGTGGCCCGAGCGGAGGTGCGGGCGGTAGGTGCTGACGCGAAGATGCGAATGATCCCCACAAATTCGAGCGGGGTGGCGCAGTTTGTGGACTTGCCGGTGGGTCAGTGTGATGTGACGGTCCTGTCGCCGGGCTTCCAGATTTGGAAGGGAAGGCGCGGGGTCTCTTGGGAGTCGGGTCGACTGGCGGTCAGCTTGGAAGTGGGAAACGTTGGGGAGTTTTTGAATGTGCCGATGGTGGTGGCTCCTCCGAGGGTTCCGGTATTGGGCAAGCCGGTGAAGAAGCGGAAGCGGTGGTGGCGGAAGCACTGAGTTCTTTCGGCCCCGACCGTGTCCGGCGCACGCCTTCAGGTGAGCGACTCGATCATCGGCGCCGTAAAGAGCTTGCGCTCGATTTGTAGCTCGATCTCGCGCACCAGCAAGCGGCGCAGGTCACGAGCCGTATCCTTGGTCCATTCGCGTGGAGTCAGCTTGCCGAT
>JAYVRS010000915.1:0-3733 GCA_043776185.1 Bryobacteraceae bacterium
GTGGCGAGCGAGGCGGTACAGATCCACGGGGGCTACGGCTTTATTAAGGACTATCCGGTGGAGAAGTTCTACCGCGATGTGAAGCTGATGACGATCGGCGAGGGCACCAGTGAGATCCAGCGGCTGGTGATTGCGCGCGAGTTGCTGAAGGGCCGGTAGGCACCCTTCCGGCCCGTTCAGGAGGGCAAGACGGGTGTCGACCCAGATACGCCAGCAATCTGATCAAATCGGCTTGGCGTGACGTATGAATCCACTAATAAGGGGCCCACGCAGACGGGGCACTATAGGCTTGATCGCAACGCTATAAACTCTTCAGTGTCTCATGCCCCGCAGGCTACTGAGTAAGTCAAACTAGCCAGTACTAGATCGATCAGAAATAGTACTAATTTACTACCGAACACCAGAGGAAAAAGAATAAGCATGTTAGTCTCTCCCTATGCCAGAACTCAGTGCTGGGATATACAAAAACAATATGTCAAGAAAAGTTCCCCCTCGACTGTTGATGCTGGTCGCCACGCTCCTCGCTTTGACGGCCCAGGGTTAGGCACAGGACCTGAGTACGTCCTTAACCGAGACCCCCGTCGTTGATCCTGACGGGGCGGGCCCCTTACCGCCCGTGGCCCTTTCCTCGGGTTTTGCCGGTATCGGCGGATATCTCCGCTACAACGTGGCATTCAGTAACACTGGGGATTCCTTCAACGTGATGCTCGTGGCTCGTCTTCCGGCCCAAACGCAATTCGTCGGCGTACTCGCTACAGGTGGCGTGTTTGTCCCCGCCGCTCAACCACCAGCTAACCCCTTCACCTTCACGATCCAAGCCACCCGGCCCTTGCCGAATCCGAACCTCAACTTGACCTGTATTGTTCTCGCAGACCTGGCATATCAAACGATTTATTGCCGTCCCCAAGGCAATTTGCCGCTCCTCGCCGAGGGCCAACTTCCCAATTCATCCGGGGTCTTATCGTTCTTCATCCGGCTCGACCCATCGATCATCCCAGGCACGATCATGAACACCTTAGTCAGCCTCAATTCGGGTCTCTGTCCCAATGGGGGCAACCTTCACTGCCGCAGGTCTGCCGCCCGTTGCCTGTCCCGCCACGGTGGATCCCAACCCCGGCAACAACAACGCGCAAACTGGTTTTGCGAAGGATCTCAGCGTCACCCTGACGGAGACTCCCGTGGTTGATCCTGACGGGGCCGGTCCCTTACCACCCGTGGCACTTTCTTCCGGCAACCCCGGTATCGGCGGCTATCTCCGCTACGACCTCAGGTTCAGAAACACGGGAGATTCGATCAACGTCATGCCGCTTGCGGCTCGTCTTCCCGGCCAAACGCAATTCGTCGGCGCGATCGCCACCGGCGGCGTTTATGTACCTGCCGTTCAACCGCCCGCTAACCCTTTCATGTTTACCATTCAGGCCACCCGGCCCGCGCCGAACCCACCCCTCAACTTGACCTGCATCGTTTTCGCCGACGCCGGGTATCAAACCATTTACTGCCGTCCCCAAGGCAACTTACCGCTCCTCGCGGATGGCCAACTTCCCGATTCATCCGGGGCGCTAACGTACTTCATCCGGCTCGACCCCTCGATCACCCCGGGCACCGTCTTGACCACTCTAGCCGGCATCAATTCCGGTCTCTGTCCCAATGGGGGCACCTTCACTGCGGCGGGACTGCCGCCGGTCGCCTGTCCCGCCACGGTGGATCCCAACCCTGGCAACAACAACACGCTCACCGGTTTTGCCAACGACCTCAGCACCACCCAAACCGCGGTTCCGGTGGTTGATCCTGACGGGGCCGGTCCCTTAGCACCGGTGGCGCTTTCCCTGGGCAGCGCAGGCACCGGTGGCTATCTCCGCTACGACGTGGCCTTGAGAAACACGGGAGACTCCATCAATGTTATGCTCGTGGCTCGCCTTCCCGGCCAAACGCAATTCGTCGGCGCGATCGCCACCGGCGGCGTGTTTGTACCCGCTACTCAACCGCCAGCTAACCCCTTCACCTTCACCATCCAGGCCACCCGCCCCGCGCCAAACCCGCGCCTCAACTTAACCTGCGTTGTTTCCTCAGCCTTGGGAGCCCCGCCGGTGGTACCTGGGTATTCGCCGTATGTGAACCAAACCATTTCCTGCCGCCCCCAAGGCAACTTGCCGGCCCTCGTGGATGGTCAATTCCCCGATTCAACCGGGATTCTTACCTTTTTCCTCCGCGTCAACCTCTCGACCGCCGCTCCCGGCACGGTCTTGGCCAGTTCCACCAGTATCGATTCAGGTCTCTGCCCCAATGGGGGAGCCTTTACGGCAGCGGCCCTGCCGCCCGTCGCCTGCCCAGGCACGGCTGATCCCAACCCCAGCAACAACACCTCGCTCAGCACGACGGCCGTGCCTACCGTCCCCATCACGATCAACACGTCCCCGACGGAGCTCACCTTCTCATTCGGTGGTGCCTGTACCGTCTTCAGCATTGCGACGGATGGCACGCCGTTCTGCCAAAGTCCCCAAACTATTCATGTTTCGCCCGGACGAACTTACGTTCTGGATACTCCTTCACCTCAAGGAGGCCCATCAGCCCGATTCGTTTTTGCCAATTGGAGCGACGCGTGATCACCAAATCACGTCAGATCGACGTGACGACCGCGGCCACCTTTACCGCGAACTTCACTGTTGAGAATCCTCCTTTCGATTCACCCTTCCAGGTGCGCTATTTCTCCAACCTGAACCTCGGTGACTCCGTCATCAATATCACTAACTCTGGCGCTCGCGGCGCCGCGCTCGCCGCTGGTACCTCCGCCAGCACTACGGGAGCCATCTGCGCCAACGTGTATGTGTTCTCACCCGACGAACAGATGGTCTCTTGCTGCTCCTGTCCTGTTACCCCGAACGGTCTCGTATCGCTTTCCGTCCGGCAAGACCTGATCAGCAATACCCTCACGCCGACCGTGCCAACCTCGATCGTGGTGAAATTGTTGGCCAGTACCCCGCTGGGCGGCAGTTGCCAGGGCTCGGCCTCGAGTCCGGGAGCCTTAGTGTCCGGCATGCTGGCTTGGGGCACCGCCATCCATGCCCCCGCTGCCACGGGCGGGGTCCCGGCTATCACCGAATCCTCGTTTCTCTCCGCGAGCCTCAGCAAACCGGGTGGTCGTGACCCGGCGGCCGGAAGTGAACTGAGTCGCTTGACTCAGCTCTGCACCTTTATCAACAGCAACGGCAGTGGCTTCGGCCTATGCCGCTCCTGCATCCTCGGCGGTCTCGGTGCCGGCCGCCAGTGATAGCTTCCGGAACGCAGAATAAGCACGGAAACTTTCCAGGTCGCGGTAGGGACGATCATCGCTGACCGCCGCCCGCCCGGATCCGTGCGAGGGGTCCGTACAAGCGGCACTACCGCATACGGCTCCTACCTTGGTGGATGTCTGGCGTCAAAACGAATCGACGGATAAGAAGGCAGCGTCCGTGGGCCAGGCAACCAGCGCATGAACAAACGCGCCAGTTTCGCTTCGTTCGGTGGGCGGCCTTGGGTCCGGCGACGAAGACTCCGCCGCCAGTACTGTTGGACACGCTCCCGAAAGCGCTTCAAAGCCACCAGATTGCCGGGAATTGCAGGGTATCGGGAATAGCCGGTTAACACTTGCCGTAACTAGGCGCCCGCCGCCGCCACGACGTCATGCATCCGCTCACGCAGGCTCTGCTTCAGTTCCTGAAGTTTGGCCTCCATTCGCTTCCGCACCGTCATCCGC
>JAYVRS010000916.1:0-3730 GCA_043776185.1 Bryobacteraceae bacterium
AAAGGGTTTGAAGGCGGCGAGGCCCATGGTGAGGGCGATGGTGGAGCAGTTGGGATTGGTGATGATGCGGCCCTGCCAGCCGCGTTTGGCCTGTTGATCCAGGATGCCAAGATGGTCGCCGTTGATCTCTGGGACGAGCAACGGGACATCCGCCTCCATGCGATGGTTTTTCGAATTGGAGACGACGTAATGGCCAGCGGCGGCGAAGGCTTGCTCAATTTCCGTGGCGACGCCGGCGTCCATGGCTGAAAAAACGAGCTTGGGAGCTTTATTGCTGGGAATGCTGTTGGAGACAGTGAGCTCGGCGATGCCGGCGGGCATGGTGCCTTCCAAACGCCAGTCCGTGGCGTCGGAATACTTCTTGCCGGCGGAGCGTTCGCTCGCGCCAAGCCAAGTCAACTTAAACCAAGGGTGGCCTTCCAAAAAACGCACAAAGTGCTGACCCACCATGCCGGTGGCGCCGAGGACACCAACTTCCATCTGCAAGCTCAAAACTTACCTTCTTCCTTTATTGCCCCAGCAGTTGCCGGACCATCGAGCGATAGATTTCTACCGCTTCCACCAATTGCGCTTTGGGCACCCGCTCTTCGCTGGTGTGGGCCACGTGAATCGTTCCCGGACCCAGCAGATAAGGCTGGCCCCATGCACCGCCAAAGGCCGGGATATCCGTGGTGTATGAAGCTACCATTGTCGCAAATCCTGGCAAGCGGCCAAAGTGCATGGCGGGAATACACAAGATTTCGTTGGCTTGGACGCCGGGCGCGGCGGCGGCGGCGAGGACGCGGACGCGGGTGGAGTGACCTTGGTCGACGATGCGGATCAGGATTTCGGCTTTGGCGGAATCGGAGATGACGTTGGGCGCGCGACCGCCTTCGATGGTGCCGATGTTGAGGGTGCTGGGGCCGAGCAGTTTGTCGTGCTCAAGGTCGATACGGCGCAGCCGTTGGAGCGAGTCCAGCAGCTTGTCGATGGCGGAGTCGCCGAGTTCGGGATAGGCGGAGTGGGCCATGCGGCCGGTGGCGACGATCTCGAAGCGATGGGCGCCTTTCGACCCCACGGCGAGCTGATTTTCCGTGGGTTCGCCGTTGATGAGGAACTTGGAGCCACGCGGATGGCGGCCCGCGAAATAGGCCCCGGCGCTGTTGCGTTCCTCGCCCACCACGAAGAGAAGGCCGAAGTCGCGGATGCCGTCGGCGAGCAGTTGGTCGGCGGCGGTGATCATGGCGGCGATGATGCCTTTGACGTCGCAGGCGCCACGGCCCCAGATGAAGTCCGGGTCCTCACGAGAGGCGAAGAAGGGCGGGACGGTATCGAGATGGGTGGTCAGCGTGACGATGGGAGTGGTGCCGAAGATGGCCAGGACGTTGAAACGGTTGGGCTCGACTTCGATCTTTTCGACCGTGCCGCCGTATTGGGCGACGCGGGTCTGCAGCAGGTGGTAGACGAGGTGGCCGACCGGGGCCTCATTGCCGGTGATGGATTCGACGTCGATGAGGGTGCGGGCGAGGGAAAAGAGCGTGTCCATGCTCTCCTAGTTTAGAGCTAGACGGCGCGGGCGCGGCGGGTGGTAGTGGCGGCGGTTTCGGTGCGGGCCGGCTTGCGGGTGGTGGCTTCCAGACGGCGAACCTGGTCGGTGACGCAGACGAGGAACATCGGTTGGCGGGCGTTCTTCAGAAGGTCGATGATTTTGTCAGCATTCTGTTCGAGGTAAATGTTCTTGCCGTCGGTGACGAGATGGAGGTGGGAATCGCCGGCCAGGATATCGGTGAGGCGCTTGCCCATCTCACGCTGCAGGAAACGCAGCACGCGGCGGATCTTCTGGAGCGAAAATCCCTTGCGGCGGAGTTCGGCAATGACGTTGATTTCTACCACTTCCTCCGGGCTATAGACGCGGCGATGCCCCTCATGGCGGGGACTGACCACCTTCTTCTCATCCCACCATTGCAACTGCCGCAAACTAACGCCACCAATCTTGCTGACTTCGCTGGAGGAGTAAGCCTTAGTGGGGGGAGCTGGATCAAGTTTGGTCTTTTTTGTTTTGAACATTGGCAGAAGATCTTGTTTCAAACACCGCAGCGGTGAGATGTGGGGACAACCCAATATCCAGCAATTTTGCGAGCGCGTCAAGGCTTTCGGAATCAATCATTTGCGGCTGCACGGGAGGCACTAGATGTAGGGCCTTGGTGTTTTTCGATACCGTATGTCGTGGCCTACGCCTGGCGATTCGACAAGCAACTTGCACCGGGCCGGGGAAGAGGCTACCATGAGGGGTGAGTTGTTTTCGTCGGGGCGTGGCTCAGCCTGGTAGAGCGCCTGTTTCGGGTACAGGAGGCCGGAGGTTCGAATCCTCTCGCCCCGACCAATTCCTACTCGACATCCTCCCTTTGTTATGACCGACCCCGTTGTTGTAATTGGCCCTTGCGCTTCACCGGAAAAAAGCAGAGGATCAAGGCGAAGGAAATTCAGATGAAACATCTGTCCGCCGCTCTCTACCTGATCGCGCTGTCGCTGGATTTGATGGCCCAGGCCAAGTCGCCGCGCCTGGCGACAGTTACTCCGGATACCGGAAAGCCCGCTGCCGAATACTCTGCCGCCGGGGAGAACCTGGCCAGAGACGCCGTCAAAGAACTGTACCTGACGAACGGCAAAGATGACATCAAGGTGGTGATTATGACCCAAAAAGACGAGGCGATTCAATTCAAAGTTCCGCCCCATACCAAACCTGGGCGCTACAACCTGATGATTCTGTCCGCCGACGGTAAGCAGTTTCTTGAGCAACCGGTGAAACTGACGATTGAATAACGTTTACTACGGCCGCAGCTTGCGCTTCTTTTTCTCCGCCTCGAGGGGATCCGCCGGCTGATACTTCAGCTCCCGCGACAAACCTTCCACCAGTTTTGTGAGCACTTCGACGCGGGCCCAGTATTTGTCATTGCCCTCAATCAGGGTCCACGGCGCGTTACGGGTGCTTGTACGGATTAACATCTCTTCAGCTGCTGCCGTGTACTGCGGCCACTTCTCGCGATTGCGCCAGTCCTCGCTGGTTAGCTTCCAAGCCTTGTAGCCAATCTGCTGCCGATGCTCGAACCGCGCCAGTTGTTCATCGCGCGAAATCTCCATCCAGAACTTAAACAGGATCGCGCCAGCGTCACGCAGTTGCCCCTCAAACGCGTTGATCTCGCGGTAAGCGCGGCGCCATTCGGCATCCGTGGCGAAGCCCTCAACGCGTTCCACTAAGACCCGTCCGTACCAGGAACGATCAAAGATCGCCATCTGCCCGCTTTCCGGCAAACGTTTCCAGAAACGGTAAAGGTAGTGTTTGGTCTTTTCGTCTCCCTGGGGGGCGGAAATCGGATACACGCTATAAGCGCGCGGGTCCAACCGTTCAGTAATCCGCTTAATCGCTCCACCTTTCCCAGCGGCGTCCCAGCCTTCAAAGACTATGATGACGGGACGCTTTTGTAAGTAGATCTGATAGCCAAGCTCGCGTAACTCAATTTGGCGGCGAGTGAGTTCGCGGACGTAAGTCTCGCGATCTAATTTTAGAGTGAGGTCGAGAGTTTCGAGCACTTAGTCCTCATCCCCCGTTAAGTCATCGTCTTGTTCGAGCTTGCCCTCGTCCAATAACTCCGAAACGACCCGCAGATCCGATTCACGCTCGGCGCGGGCATGGGCGGCTTCGAAGGAGGGAGCTAGCGCTCCCAACCGGCTTTCGAGGGCCGCAATGATG
>JAYVRS010000917.1:0-3722 GCA_043776185.1 Bryobacteraceae bacterium
CCTGGCTCATATCCCAGTAACAATTCGCGCCGGTCCAACTCGCGCTCATTCGGGTGGCGGAAGCTGCGCTCCGTCCCCGACGCCACATACAGTTGTCCCTTCGGCGCGGTCGCCACATAACTGGATCCCGGCGGTCGCACAAAGGCATTGATATGATGCACCACCGCCCGCTGATCGATCTTCCACTCGGCCGCCGAAACCCAGACATCTTCCGGTAAATCCGTCGGCATCGCCAGAAACGTATAGCGCAAAGTGCCGGACTCCGGCACTTCGTAACCCGGAATGCGAATGACTAAGTCCGGCTTGCCTAAACCCCATCCCGCCTCACGCTTCGCGACGGCTAGCGGCCCCATCGGCTCACCCTCCAGCGCCCCGCCATCCACCCAAGCCACCAATTGGCGCACGTCGGCTTCCGGCAACAGCCGGCTATTGTGGATTCGCTTCGAGGTTTCGGCATCCGCCTGCCACGGCGGCATCGTGCGCTTCAGCACCGCTTGGCGAATGGCCTTGGCCCAAGGCCGGGTCTCCGCATAACTGCCCAGCGCCATCGGCGCGATCTCGCCCTTCTGATGGCAGCTGACGCAACGCCGCTCCATCACCGGGCGTACTTCGGCGTAAGTCACCGGCTTGGTCGCACCAGAGGCCCATAGCGGCAGCAGCAAAATCGTTAGACACTTCATCGTGTCTAACAGTCTATCGCCGTCGCGGCACTCTACTTCTTCACGACGAAAGTATTCGCGATCCGGTCATGCAGGGTGCGCTTCTGCGGATCGAAAGCGGCCGTAACATTGTCCGCCAGAATCCACACGGCATTGAGGATACCGGCCATCGGCACCAGCGCCCCGATGATGCCGCCGCCCGCATAGATCAGATGCCGGATCAGCGCCTGCTGCAGGTTCAGCATGCCGCCATCCGGTAGGATGACGCGCAGGCCCAAGGCCATCTTGCCCAGCGTGCCGCCATAAGTGCTGGTCAGGAAGGCTTCGTAGGCCGCGTACATACCGGCATTGATCAGCCCGGCCACGATGAACATGGGCGTCCCCCCGGTAAGTACCGAAAAATCGCCACCCATGATGGACGTGAAGAATGAAGTACCCACTACCAAAATCATCACCGTCACCGAGGGAATCATCAGCACGAGTGCATCGATAATGCGCGCCAGTAAACGTAGCCAGAAGCCGCCGTACTGCCGGCCACCTGTCATCAGGGCCGGCATCACCGCCGGCACCTCCGCGCCATAGATCGGCATCGGCATCGGCACCGGGCTGAATTGCCCCGGGATCGCCGGCGGCAGCAAGTCCGGTCGCGCCGCCGAAGCCGCCAGCCAGTTCGGCATACCCGGCTGCCACACCAGCGTCTCCGCCCGAATTATGCCCGTTGCAATCAACGACTCAAATTCAGCCACCTCAACGGGGCCCTTCTGCTCACCGCCTGCGGAATAAAACCAAGCCATTGACGCTCCCTTTCGGCCCGACCTTCGTCTCTGCCCGATTATATAGTCTACCCCGCGTTTGTCCAGAGGGCTCCCCGCAAAATAGTTTGTCAAATAAGTGAGAGGAATCGTCCGCTCAATCCACTAATAGAAGGGCGCTATACTGTGGGTTCTCCCCCCGAGAACGTGAACCGGGAGAGTTGCGCCCATATCGCACTCGCCGGCCGACCAAACGTAAGAAGGTACTTCCATGATCGATGAAAAAGAACGGCTGAAGAATCTCACAGCCACTCTCGGGAATATAGAAAAACAGTTCGGCAAAGGCTCCATCGTGCGCCTCGGCTCGAGCGAAGCCATTGTGCCGGTATCGGTAATCCCCACCGGATCCATCTCGGTGGATTGGGCCTTGGGCGTCGGCGGATTGCCCCGCGGCAGAATCTGCGAGATCTTCGGCCCCGAATCGTCGGGCAAAACGACCCTCTCTTTGCAGGTGATCGCCGAAGCCCAAAAGTTGGGGGGCATGGCCGCCTTCGTGGACGTTGAGCACGCCCTTGACCCCATCTATGCCCGCAAACTCGGCGTCGACGTCGACAACCTCCTCGTCTCCCAACCCGACTGGGCCGAACAGGCTCTCGAGATCACCTCGGCCCTCGTCAGCTCCGGCTCCATCGACATCATCGTCGTCGATTCCGTGGCCGCCCTCGTCCCCAAGGCTGAACTCGATGGTGAAATGGGCGACACCTTTGTCGGCATTCAGGCCCGCCTCATGTCGCAGGCCATGCGCAAACTAACCGGCATCGTTTCGAAGTCCAACACCTGCCTCATCTTCATCAACCAGATTCGCGAGAAGATCGGCGTCATGTTCGGCAGCCCCGAAACCACCTCCGGCGGCCGTGCCCTTAAGTTTTACTCCTCCGTGCGCGTCGACATCCGCCGCATCGCTCAAATCAAGGATGGCGATGTCGTCGCCGGCAATCGTACCAAAGTGAAGATCGTCAAAAACAAGGTGGCCGCGCCTTTCCGGGAAGCCGAGTTCGACATCATGTACGGCGAAGGCATCTCGCGCGAAGGTGACTTGGTGGATCAAGGCGTCGCCAAGAATCTCGTCGAAAAAAGCGGCTCCTGGTACAGCTTCCGCGGTGAACGTATCGGCCAAGGCCGCGAGAATGCGAAGCAGTTTCTGAAAGACAATCCGGACATGGCCGCCATTTTAGATACCGAGCTGCGCACGCTTTTGAACCTCGGTAAGAAGACGCCGAATCCCGAAGACGGCGGTGGCGCGAAGCCCGAAAAGCCCGAAAAAACCACGGCCGCCGCGGGCCGCAAGTAGCTTCGCAACATTTGCGTTTGCTGATGTTTTAAACAAAAATCGGCCTTTTTAGGGCTCTAAACCTTCAAAAAGGCCTATTTTCGGGCATTTTCATGACAATTGGCTTGCATCGCCGCCATCCGTACCGTATCATCATGGTCGTAATCGCCCTTTGGTGCTCACGCGTAAGTGTGGCCTAAAGACGCGAGAGAGCGCACCAATCGTGACGCCTCAACGATGTTCAAACGGGAAATCAATAAGGAGAATAACTATGGCTGACAAGATGACTCAGACCCAGCTTGTCGCGAGTCTCGCGGAGGGGGCCGAAATCACCAAGAAGCAGGCCAAGGCTGTCATTGACGGTTTAGCCTCTGTCGCGGTAAGCGAAACCAAAAAGAACGGGGTGTTCATCATCCCTGGCATCGGACGCTTGGTCCGTCAGGAACGCAAGGCTCGCATGGGCCGCAATCCGGCGACCGGTGTGGCGATCAAGATTCCGGCCAAAAAGGTCGTTAAGTTCCGCATCGCCAAAGCGGTGAAGGACGCGATTGTGCCGCCGAAAGCCGTTAAGGCTCCGGCCGCTGCCCCGGCCAAAAAGGCTGCGGCGAAGAAGAAGTAGTTCTTCCGTCAGTAAGTAAAAAAGCCCCGCGATAGCGGGGCTTTTTCTTTTTTCGGGGAAACCCGGTTGGCCTATACTGCGGATCCAACCGAAGCTAAATACTTGCCGGAGGGCCCTTAGGCCTCTTTTTTCTTCTCTTCCGGCGTGGGCTCATCTTCGGTCTTAATAGCTTTCTTGAAGTTCTTGATGCCTTCGCCTAAGCCTTTTGCCAAATCAGGGAGCTTCTTGCTGCCAAACAGGAAGACGGCGATCACTAAAATCACCAACAATTCCTGAATACCAAATGGACCCATAATCGCCTCCTATCAAGGACACCCTGAGTATACCATCCACCGGCTCAGCTCGACGAAAGTCCCATCAAC
>JAYVRS010000918.1:0-3720 GCA_043776185.1 Bryobacteraceae bacterium
CGCAGCCTAAAAAACTAGCGAAGCCGCTACACCGGTTGTTCTCTGGGCCGGGTGAGCCTTAAAAACTCACAGTAGCGTCATACACAGGGAATCGGTTCGTATCGGGTTACTTGGTACGCGCTTAAATCTAGGTGACTCGCTGGGTGAGGGCCTGTTTGTTGGCAAAGCACCTGGTTAAATCCAAATAAACAAACTACGCATGTAGAACTTTCTGTGGAGGGCTTGCGGACGCGGGTTCGATTCCCGCCGGCTCCACCAATTAGAAATCCAGTAACATCCAGCATCAACCTTCAGGCCGCTCAGTTTCATTCTGTAGCGGCCTTTTTCTTGTCCAAAATTGTCCAGCCGCGGCCATTGACAGCCGGGAATATTTGGGGGTAACGTGGGGGGTAACAGGGTTTACCCGATTACCCATTACCCCCAATGCCTCTCACTGACACTGCTGCCCGTCTCGTCAAGCGCCAGGCCAAAGCTTTCAAGCTCTCCGACGAGCGTGGGATGTTTCTCCTCGTTCAGCCGAACGGCTCGAAGTGGTGGCGCCTCAAATACCGGATTGAGGGCAAGGAGAAGTTGCTCTCGCTCGGCATCTACCCCGACGTAAGCCTCAGCCAGGCCCGCCAACGGCGCGAGGACGCGCGCAAACTGATTGCCGATGGGGTAGACCCATCCGAGAATCGGAAGGCCCAGAAGGCCGCCAGCAAGGAGCGCTCAGCGAACAGCTTCGAGGTGGTGGCCCGCGAGTGGTTCGGCAAGTTTTCGACCGGTTGGGTGGACAGCCATGCCGACAAGATCATCCGCAGGATGGAGCGTGACATCTTCCCTTGGCTCGGTGGCCGGCCCATCGCTGAAGTGACGGCCCCGGAATTGCTCAAGACGCTGCGCCGCATCGAGAGCCGTGGCGCGTTCGAGACCGCACATCGGGCATTGCAAAATTGCGGCCAGATTTTCCGCTATGCCGTTGCCACCGGCCGGGCGGAGCGCGATCCATCCGGCGATCTGCGCGGCGCGCTGACCCCGCCCAAGGAAGGCCACCACGCCGCGATTACGGAGCCAAAGCAGTTCGCGGCTCTCCTGCGCGCGATTGAGGGCTATGAAGGTTCGGTGGTCACGCGCTGCGCCTTGCAGCTTGCCCCGCAACTGTTCGTGCGCCCCGGTGAACTCCGTAAAGCCGAATGGGTGGAGTTCGATCTTGACGGGGCGGTATGGAATCTGCCGGCGGACAAGATGAAGGGCGGCGAGCCGCATGTTGTGCCGCTGTCGAAGCAAGCGGTGGCGACACTGCGCGAACTGGAGGCGCTGACCGGATCGAGCAAGTATGTCTTCCCCGGCGCGCGCAGCAACGGCCGGCCCATGTCCGATGTGACGATGAACGCCGCACTACGGCGGCTTGGGTTTACGTCAGCCGAGGCAACGTCGCACGGTTTCCGCGCCACGGCGCGCACCATCCTTGATGAGGTGCTTGGATTCCCGGTCGATTGGATCGAGCACCAGCTTGCGCATGCGGTGAAAGACCCGAACGGGCGTGCCTACAACCGGACGGCACATTTGCCGCAACGCCGGAAGATGATGCAAACATGGGCTGACTATCTGGACAAGATTAAATCCGGCGCGGACGTAATTCCGATACAAAGGATCGCATGATGAGCACGATTGAAAAGCCAGACTTCGACCTCAGCCGGCAATGTCATAAAACCTGGAGCGAACTGCGCGAGGATTCAAGAGAAGAAAACGTTCGCTTTTGCACGGACTGCGGTCAATCGGTTCATCGCGTCACGGACCAAGCCGGCCTCATCCGCATCGTTGCCCAACGTCGATGTGTGTTCAAGGATATTCCGCGCGAGACTCTTTATCTGGGTGTCGTGGTGGCTAAGTACGATACCGCTGCGGAACTCGGCTGGGATGAAATGGACTCCCCACCCCCAGAGGGGGGAGGGCGCGAGCGCACGGGATGATTTCTCCAAAAGGGTCTCCGGTTCTCAGCCTCAATCTATCTCTCATGCGCCCGTGACGCGCTGCATCCAGCCCGACGCAGTGAGAGCGGGGTTCCCTTTCCCGGCTGGATCGGCCCATAAATCAAGAAACGTGCGGAGGGACGCGTTGTGGTCGAGCGTAGAAAATCAGATAGTTCAGTGTCCCGACCATTGAATGATCCGCATACGCGTCAGCGGGTTCATAGTGCGCTTCTTGCGATTCTCAATCTCGTTGGCCGCGAGGTAAACGACCTACACGACCGGTTGAAGTATGGATCGACTCTTGGCCCGCGAACCTTGGCATTTTTGGATATTAAGACGCGCGCCAAGTCGGTATCAGATGCGCTGCTTGGCCTAGCCATTGTCGCGGCCCAAGAGCCTCTCTTGGCGAAAAAGATTGCTGCTCAATCTGCGCGAATGAAAGATTGGCAGCGTGCGAGCGGCATCCGGTCAGGTAAAGCAAGAGCAGAACAGAACGTCGAGCGAGACAATCTATTGAAAGCGCGAGCAGCAAAGCTCGAGGCTGAGGGAAAATCTCGGTGGGAGATTTGCGGGATTATTGCGCGCGATTCCAACATCAATCTGACCCAAAGGCGAATACGTCAAATTCTCGGATGGGAGGAAAAGCGGAAGTGAACATTGTTCATTTCCGTTTGCGAGTGGAGCATACGTCATGTCCATCACAGACCATTCAAGGTCGAAAGGAAAATGACGTATGGAGCAACTTCCAGATACCGGGCTTCTCCGGCTGTATCAAATCATCGGTCGTGACGGCGTTACGCCAGAGCAGGCGAGAGCCAATCGAAAAAAGGAAAAAGGCATCCGGCGTCCGCGCGCCGCCGTTGTCGGTCTGATTCCCGTCAAGCGCTCGACTTGGTGGGCAGGCGTTAAATCGGGCCGGTATCCGAAGCCCACCAACGTACTCGGCCCGCGCGTGACAGCTTGGCGAGTTGAGGATATCCGCAAGCTACTCGGTACTTGACGCGGAGGGCGCATGGAACGAAATCAAAGCCCGGTGCCTCTGGAAGACACACCGGACCAAATATTGACGCCGTCAAAGCGTAGCAAGCCGGCGTGGAAGCGGCAACGCGCCCTTCCAGCTTTCGGGGCAGACCGATCCTCCAATCGCTTCGTTGCTGGCGCGCCGACCAGGCACAGGGAGTAGGCCATGGTGCATCCAAACCAGCGGCGCACCGGCGGTAAAGCACGACACGCGGATTTCATTGGAATCGAGCGAAGTGTGGCCGACAGCACTGCGTTTATTGCACTACCGCTGCTCGCGCGAGCACTGTACCTTGACCTGCGCCGACAGAACAATGGGAACAATAACGGGGACATTTGCGCGGCGTTGGGAGTCCTTGGTCAATATGACTGGGCTTCGTCGAGTATCCACAAGGGATTGAAGGCGTTAATCAAGCACGGCCTGATCGTCAAGACCAGGCAGGGAGGAATCGGCGCGATGAGCCGAACGCCCACGCTCTACGGCTTCACGGACATACCGATAGTTGCAAACCCCGCCAAAGGAATCAGTGGGGCCATGCCGAGCCTTGCGTACCGGGAGTTTCAGCCTGTCGAACGCGTGCGCCGCCAAAGAAAAAAGTCGAAGGCTCACGCCGTGAGTGCGAAGCTGTATGCGGTGGTGTTGTGAAGCACAAAAGGATGAATACACCAGCTTCAAAGCTCCATGAAGTGGAGGTTGAAAATTTCTGTGAAATTTAGTGGAAACCGTTGGTGGTCAAAGGTTTTCGAT
>JAYVRS010000919.1:0-13078 GCA_043776185.1 Bryobacteraceae bacterium
TGTCACGGGCCTGGTCAAGCGCACATTGAAGGCCGCGGCGACAAGTCCAAGATCTTCGCCTTCTCCCAAAAGTCGCCGCGACAAACTCTCGATAAGTGCCTCGAATGCCACTCGAAGTCGATCCCCCGCGCCAATATCCGGCGCTCCGAACACACCCAAGCTGACGTGGTTTGTTCGAGTTGCCACAGTATCCATAAATCCACCACGCCGAAGTTTCTGCTGGCCAAGAAGCAAATCGATCTCTGCGGGAATTGCCACGGACCCGTGCGAGCCCAGTTCTCGATGCCCT
Source organism: Bryobacteraceae bacterium (assembly GCA_043776185.1). GTDB lineage: Bacteria > Acidobacteriota > Terriglobia > Bryobacterales > Bryobacteraceae > JALHNI01. Next base: position 290 of record JAYVRS010000919.1, read on the forward strand.
TTAAGCACCGGGTGAACGAAGGCGTCATGCAGTGTACGGATTGCCACAATCCCCACGGTACCGACGCCCCCACTTGGCGCATGGGCCAACGGCCACGCTTGGTTGCCCAAGCCCAAGGCAACGAAGAGGCTTGTTTGAAGTGCCACGTCGAGAAGCGCGGGCCCTTTGTTTTTGAGCATGCCGGGGTCCGCATTGACGGCTGCGAGACTTGCCATAGCCCGCATGGCTCCATGAATGCGAGGCTACTCAAACGTCCCGTCACCTTTACGCTATGTCTGGAGTGTCACAACGGGGCAGGCAACTTCGGCCGGCAAGGCGACGGCATCGTCACCCAATCGCCCTCGCATAACATGGCCGATCCGCGTTATCAGAACTGCACCACTTGCCACGTCAAGATCCACGGTTCCAACGGCGATCGATTGTTCCGGAGATAAACCATGAAGAGACTCATCATCAGCACGCTCTTCACGGCTCTAGGCTTAGCCCAATCGACCGTGGCCCCGACGAATGAATCCGTCGGCCCGCCGCGCGGCCTCAATTACGAGGGCTACAATATCCTGCAGAACTTTGAAACGGGCTTCCGTTTCTACGATGTCGAAGGTAACTTGGGTAAGTACCGCTCCGATGTCAACTATCGGCGCGGTCTGCGCTTGCTTTCCAGCGGCTTGACGATTAACTCCCGCGAGGGCAAGGGCCGATTGTTCGACGAGATCCTGCTCAATACGCAAGGTCTGGGCAATGATCCCTACCAGTCAGCCATTCTGCGCATTCAAAAGAACAAACTCTATCGCTACGATCTCACTTGGCGCACCAACGACTATTACAATCCGGCGCTGACCATCGCGAACGGGCAGCACTTCATGAATACCCGCCGGCAATGGCAGGACCAAACCCTGACCCTGTTACCGCAATCGAACGTGCAGTTCTTTGTCGGTTACGGGCGTAATAGCCAGAGCGGCCCCGGGCTCTCGACCATTCAGCTCTTTGACTCACGGGGTAATGACTTCCAGTATTTCTCTGACCTGCGCCGCCAGCAAAACGAAATCCGGGTGGGCGGCGAATTAAAAGTAACCGCACTCAAATTTTTGTGGCAGCGGGGCTGGGAGTGGTTTAAGGACGATCCGCGCGAGTATCTGGGAGCGCCTTCGGCCGGCAACGATCCGTCCAACGCAACCAAGCTCAATAGCTTTAACCGTGCGCAGCCTTGGCGCGGTGAGAGTCCCAGTTGGCGCGCGAATCTCTTTACGGAAGGCCAACGCTGGTGGGCGCTCAATGGTCGCTTCAGTTACGTGGAGGGCCGCCGCAATTTCATTCTGGATGAGAGCGCGATCGGTACGGCTCGCTTCGGCGCCTTGCAGAATCGGCAGTACTTACTCTTCGGCACCGGTCGCCGTCCGGTGCTGGCGGCCAATGTGACGGGCAGTGTCTTCCCCACCGATCGCTTGAGTATTTCGCAGCACCTCGCTTTCCACAATACCAAGATGGAGGGCGATGCTTCCTACCGCGAGTTCAATAACTCGACGCTCGCGTTTACCAACTTCAACTTCAATTTCTTAGGCGTGCGCGCCTTCACCAGTACGACGGACGTGAACTACCGGGTCACCAAGCGCCTGGGGCTCTTTGGCGGCTACCAGTTCACCGAACGGCGGATCCGCTCGGTGGAGCAACTGAGCGACGCCTTCTCGACGGACAAAGTGGCGGCCGAACAAACCAACCGTTTGCACACCGGACTCGCGGGCATCCGCTTCCAGCCGGTGAAGCCTTTGCAGATCAATCTGGATGCTGAAATCGGGCGGGCCGACCGGCCCATCTATGGACTTAGCGAACGGAACTTTCACTCGCTGGGGGCGCGCGTGCAGTTTAAACACAAGTCGCTGCTTTTGAGCGGGCAAGCGCGCAATCGATACAACTTCAATTCAGTTTCGCTGTGGAGCCACAGCTCGAAGGGCCGGCAATACGCGGCCAACGCTACCTGGACTCCCGTGGAACGGTTCTCTTTGGATGCCGGTTATGCAAAAATACATTTGGACACGCTGACCGGTTTGGCCTATTTTGCAAATGGCGGTGCAGTGACCGGTGACCAGTCGCTCTACGTGAGTAACATCCATGCGGTTCATTTGCTGGGGCGCGTGATGTTAGCGAAGAAGGTGGACTTGAGCGCCGGCTACACTCGCAATCAGGACTTGGGCGACGGCCGTTCGGTGGCGGTCCCCGCGATAGCAACTCCGGCTGCCATTGCCGGCTTTCTGCAGGCTCAGACTTTCCCTTTACACTTCTCTTCGCCGCAAGCTCGCCTCTCCTGGCACTTCCATCCCAAAGTGCGGGCTAACTTCGGCTATCAATACTACAGTTACCAGGAACGATTTTTGGCGCAACAGAACTATCGGGCCAACACTGGCTTTGTCAGTCTGCTCTGGGCCTTTTAATCAACCATGTTTTACGTCGCCACGATCGGGTTATTGGCCATGGCTTTTTGGCTGATCGTATTCCGCTTCACCGGCAAATCCGATTCCAACTGGCCGCTGATCTATTGGGGCTTTGCGGCGGCGCATGTGCAGACCTTCGAGGTCCTCAATCCCTATGCGATTTGGTTCGGTGCGATTGTGGCTCTCTTCTTACGCTTCGAATTTATGGGGCGGAATTTCGTTCGGTTTTTTGTCCTCCTCGAGCTGCCTACCTTGTGTTACGTGGCGTGGCGTTGCCTCAATATCATCATGATGGACTAGGCTAATGATTTTTGTGCTGCCAACAGTACCTGGTGCCCGCTTCGGCCGGGCGGGTGCAGCGTTTCCCGTCGCGCGTGACGGAGAGGCAACGGACTGAGGTCTTCTTCGCGACGCCATCCGGGCCGGTAGGCTCTTCTCGCCAGGCGGTGGGTAATGGGGCCGCCGGTTCGGCTGAGCGCGACTCTTCCAGCAGTTGCAACTCGAGATCTAGCGCCGAAAGCTTGGCCTTCATTTCGGCCATCTGGCGTAGGATCGCCGCCCGCCGCTCGAGGTACTCTTTTTTGGCCGCCGACGCGGGCGGCGGGGGGCTTTGTGCGCTCGCCAAAGCCAGCAGCAGGAGGGTCGTCAACAGGAAACGGAGTCTCACATAGATAAGTGTGGGCCGCGAGCGAAAGTTCTCTCTTATTTTTAAACATTTTTTCGATCTGTCGATAAATGCACCATATTTGCCTCTCTCGGGACCGGATGTACTCGCGAAAGCATGTCTACCGCCTTCAAGACCGGTGCTCACCGTGTTTACGCGTTTCGTTTTCGCTGAGCCGCCCGTCCCTGTTTCGGGCCGCGTATCGGGGCGTGAGGCGATTACAGGTCCATTTAAGCGAGTGACGACGATTGACGCCTGGGCCGTTCAGAGTGAAACCGGGGTCACTACTGAGCCCGTGCGCCGGGGGGCCGAGGCTTTTCTGGCGGCTCTATCGGAGCCTCAACGGGCAAAGACGCTGTTCCTGATCGACGACCTCGAATGGCAGCTCTGGGACAATCGCCACTTTGCCGCCCGCCAGGGCGTGGGCTTTACCGAAATGGACGCTAAACGGGGTTTCGCCTTTGGCCTGTTGGGGGCCGCCGTGAGCGCCAGGGGCTCAAAGTAACCCAGGACATCATGAAGTTGAACGGCACGCTGGCCGAACTGACTCAGGATCCGCGCTAATACGGCGAGTGGCTTTACTGGATCACGATCATGGGAAAGCCCTCGGTCAAGGAGCCTTGGGGCTTTCAACTGGACGGCCACCACGTGATCATCAATTACTTCGTTTTAGGCGACCAAGTCGTCATGACCCCGGTCTTTATGGGCTCCGAGCCGATTCGCGCCGAGCGCGGTAAGTTCCAAGGCACCGTGGTGCTGCAGCCGCAGCCGGCGCAGGGGGAAGCGCTAATCCACGCACTTACTAAAGCGCTACAAACTGCGGCTCGCATTGGTGGGCCGAAAGGGCCGACGAATAACCTTCCGAGGCTTACAAAGATAACTTGGTGTTGGACTATGCCGGCTTGCCGGCGGCCAAGATGACGAGCGCGCAAAAGAAATTACTGCGGGCATTAATCAACAAATATTTGGGTAACATGGCCGAGCCGCATCGACGGGTGCGAATGGAGGAGATCGATAAGTATCTGGATCGCACGTATTTTTCCTGGGTCGGTGACGCGCAACCGCCTCAGATCTTTTACTATCGCATTCATAGTCCGGTAGTGCTGATTGAATTCGATCACCAAGCGCCGGTGGCGTCGAGCCTGGATCGCGCGCCAACGCGCAATCACTTGCATACGGTGGTGCGGACGCCGAATGGGAATGACTATGGCAAGGACTCACTGCGCCAGCATTACGCACACCAGAAACTGGTGACGAAGCGAAACAGGATCTCCACTTACTGCGGAAGAGTTTTGAGTCCACTGTTTCCGCCGGCGAAAGTGCAGTGCTGCCTCGTGCATGCGATTCGCTCCAGTGTAAATCATGTACGCTGGAAAGAGCGCAAAACTGTGGCGGCGGATCTGAAGCCCATCGATCAGGCGGCGACCGAGCCGCAGGCGCGGTTACAGCTGGGGGCGTTTGCCTCGAAATGGAGCAGTAAGTACTCCTCCATTGTGAACCTGTGGAATAGTAATTGGGAAACGTTGGCGCCGGGCCGCCGTCCAGGCAACCCGGCGGGTTCGCTTCGCTCGGCCTTGACCGCGGCCGTCGCCTGCCTCGGAATCTGATAACGAAGGGCGAAGGCCGGAACCGAAATCCGTTGCCAGCGAGTGCGGCGACTTAACCGGAACGTCGTTTACACAACCTATTGACAGAGCCCGAATCACCGAGCCATTCGGAAATGCCATCGACCCCTTGTTCGCCGCCTCCGTCCGTAGCGTCATATGTAACTGATGCGCAAACTCGCGGCACCGGTTGGCCATGGCCATCGACTGCCGCAACGACGCAGAATACAACCACAATCTGCTGCTTGGGCATCGTCGCCGCTCGATGTACCGCCCGCATCGCCGTTAAGGTCGTTTTGCCCAACTGCCGGTGGCACTTCACCATCACGTACTGCGCTTTCGCCAAAAGCACTTTCGCCTAGTTCGCATCGGGCCTGAAATCAAGCAAACTCTTGCGCAAAAGCGACCGAATTACGCTCTTCGAAACGCGACCTTAGACCCAAAGACCCGGGATGTGAAAGCGTGGAGCGACTCAGTAGAACAGATACTTCCGCCATTGATCGTCGCCCTTGCCGAGTAAGCGCATCAGATGACGGCTCGTATGCAGCGAGAAGGGGCGCGGCGCGCGCTGCAGGTTGAATCCCGCTTCGTCGGGCGTCCGGTTGCCTTTGCGGTTATTGCACGGATGGCAACAGGCGACCAGATTCTCCCAGGTCGTCTCTCCCGATCTGGAGCGAGGAATCACGTGATCCAAGGTCAACTCGCCCGAAGGCGTCACGCGCTGGCAATACTGACAGGTGTAGCGATCGCGCATCAGGATATTTTTGCGCGACAAGGCTCGCGATTGGTGCGGAATGCGCCGGTATTCCAAGAGACGAATGACGGTAGGCAGGTTCCACGAAGCGCGGTTGGAGGTCACCTGATAATGGTCATGCTCTTCGGCGGCGGCGACGCCCTTGATCAGCAGGACGATGGCGCGGCGAGCGGCGCAGATGTTAATGGGCTCGTAGCTGGCGTTTAAGACGAGCACCGGGCGGTGCAAGCGATCAGGGTCCTTGAATCGGTCGTGTTTAATCGTTTGTGCGATCGACTTCATAATTCACCTCTTCACATCAAGATGCCGTAGCGGCCCGGCCTCGCTCAGAAATAAAGGGCTCAACCCAAGCCCGCCTATCGACGCGGGCAATGGTGATCACCGCGACGTGCGCGGCCCCCGCTTTCTTGAGTGCGGCGGCACAAGCCCCCGCCGTGGAACCGGTGGTCAAGACGTCATCCACCAGCAAAATTCGCTTACCCTTGAGCTCAGCGGGCCGCCTGACGGCGAATACACCCTTCACATTTCGCCGGCGCTCGGCGCGGCTTACCTGCGCTTGGGAGGGAGTCAATTTCTTGCGATGTACCGGATCGGCGAAAGCGATGCCGGTGCGGCGGGCGAGTCCGCGAGCCAGCAGTTCGGCGTGATTGCGGCCGCGAGAAAGCCGTCGCCACCAGTGCATCGGGACGGGCACCAGCAGGTCGAAGTGCTGGTCGCGGGGCAGGGCATCGGACAGACGGTCCACCAGGGTGCGTTCCAGCGAAAGAATGGACTGATACTTGAACAGATGGATCAGTTTGCGGAGCGCGCCGTCGTATTCGCCGCTGCTGTAAGCGGCATCGTAGCCGCGTGCGCCTAGCCGGCACAGCGTGCAGCAGCCATTTTCATCGAGCGGCGCCCGGCTCAAAAAGGGCGTACGGCATTGCACACAAAAGATTTCCGCCTCAAAAGGGTGGCTCTCCGCCAGACATGGGTCGCATACTGGGACGCTGGTGAGGGTGGTGAGGGGTTTGCAGCAGACCCGGCAGTCGCCAGGGTAAAGTAAGTTGCCAGCCCAGCCGAAAACAGACCGCAGGGGACCCGTGACCACGGACGGCAACCGGTATTGGACGATTCCTAAAGGGAAAGTCCACCTCCATCTAAAATTATACAGGAACGCGGCAGTCTGGGAGAATAACCGTTAGCGCATGTCCTCAACTATCAATATTGGGATCGATCTAGGTACTACCAATTCGGCCCTCGCATACACCGATCCTCGCGAGTCAGACGACTATCCCGTCATTCACACGTTGGATATTCCCCAGCCGGTAGCCCCCGGCCGCATCGAGAATCGGCGAACGTTGCCCTCGTTCCTTTTTGCCGATGGCGACGTAGCAATTGGCGCCTATGCCCGCGATCAGGGGGCACTGGTGCCGACGAAATCGATTTATGCCGCCAAGAGCTGGCTGTCGAACGCCCAGGTGGACCGCACCGCGAAGATTCTGCCTTGGGACGCCCAGGAAGCTGGGCGGCTCATGTCGCCGGTGGAGGCTTCGGCACGTTATCTGACGCATCTGCGAGAGACGTGGGACGCTAGTCATCCCGCAACGCCGCTGGCCCAGCAGAACATCGTCTTAACCGTGCCGGCCAGCTTCGATGAAGAGGCGCGGGCGCTCACCGTGATGGCCGCCAAAGAGGCCGGCCTCGAAAATTTGACCTTGATTGAAGAGCCGGCTGCCGCCTTCTACTCCTGGATCGCCAACCATCTCTCGCAAAGCCAAAAGCAACTCCGCGACGGCATGCACGTGCTGGTGTGCGACGTGGGCGGCGGTACTTCGGACTTCACTCTGATCCGCGTCAACCGCCAAGGCGACCGCGTTGACTTTACGCGCACCGCCGTCGGTAAGCACTTACTGCTGGGCGGCGATAATCTTGATCTGACGCTGGCCTGGCTGGTGGAATCGAAGCTCAATACGCAGCTCTCTTTGCGGCAGCGCAGTGGTCTGCGGCGCGCTTGCGGTGCGGCCAAGGAGCGTCTGCTCAGCGAGACGGCGCTGGAAAAAGTGGACGTCACCGTGCTGGGCGGCGGATCGTCATTGATCGGCGGCACGCTGAAAGCCGAGGTTACCCGCGAAGAAGCCCTTGAGTTGGCGCTGGAAGGCTTTCTGCCTTTCTGTGAATTGGCGGAGCGGCCATCGGACGACAAGCGCAGTCTGTTTCGCGAGGCGGGCCTGCCCTACGAAAGCGATCCGGCGATCACCAAGCATTTGGCCGCCTTCCTGGCCCAGGCCGGTGATGTTCGTCCCGATGCGGTTCTGTTCAATGGCGGTTTCTTCATCCCGGCGATTCTGCGCCAGCGCGTGGCGGACGTCCTCGAGAAATGGTACGGCCAGAAACCGCTGTTACTCGAAAATCATGACCTCGATTTAGCCGTGGCCATTGGCGCGGCTTACTACGCCAATGTCCGCGCCACCGGGCAGGGCGTGTTAGTGCGTGGGGGCTTGCCGCGTAGTTACTACATCGGGCTCGATCACACTCGCGCAGTTACTCTGGTGCCGCGTGGCTCCGAAGAGGGCAGCACGGTAACGGTGGATCCGGCGGGCGAAGGTTTGCGCCTCATCGCCAATCGGCCAGTGAGCTTTCGCCTCTATAGTTCGCTGAGCCGAGTAGATGACTTACCCGGCACCGTGGTAGCCATCGAGCCCGACTTTAATCAGCATGCTCCACTGGACGCCGTCATTCGTTTTGGCAAGCCCACGGAAGAGCGCCAAGTGCCCATCCAGTTGACGGCCAATTTGACCGCCATCGGTACGCTTGAGTTATTCGCCGATTCGAAGATTAGCGAGCATCGCTGGAAGCTGGAGTTCCAGTTGCGCCGGGCGGGCGTCCAATCGGCCGCCAAGCCGCGCGCGGCGACGGTGATTAGTGATGATGCGGTGGCGGCTGCTGAAAAGTTGATCGCCGATTGCTTTGCCCGCGCCTTTCCGCCAGAGGAGTTACCGGGAAAGTTGGAGCAGGCCGTCGGCTTGGGGCGTGGCTCCTGGCCGTTAGTTACGTTGCGCCGTTTAGCCGACGTCTTCCTGTCTGTAAGTGACCAACGGAACTTATCGGCGGCACACGAGTTCCGCTGGCTCAGTCTGGCGGGCTTCTGCCTGCGTCCGGGCTTCGGCGCGCCCGGCGACGACTTACGGATTGAGCAAGCGCGGCGCGTCTATGCCGCGGGGCTGGCTTTTCCCAGTGCCGTGCAAAACGAAATTGAATGGTGGATTTTCTGGGGGCGCGTGGCCGGCGGGCTAAACCGGAACCAGCAGACCGATGTCTATCAGCGCATCTCCTCTTACTTACTCCCGCGCGGCAGTGCGCGTCCACCCCGAGTCAATACTTCGTTGCGCCGCGAGATGTGGCGGACGGCCAGTTCGCTGGAACTACTACCGGTGGGCACTAAGACGGAACTTGGCGAAGGGCTCATCAAGCAGGTGAAAGCGAACCAACATACGCCATCTGACTTTTGGTGCCTGGCTCGCTTGGGCGCGCGCCAACTCTTTCATGGCCCGAATAATCTCGTGCTGCCCCCGACGACGGTTGATCGTTGGGTGTCGACGCTAGCCAGCGTGGAGGGCGCGGCCGAGGCCATCGCCCAGATGGCGCAATCCACCGGCGACAACGCGCGCGATGTAACTCCTTCCACCGCAGAACTGGCTCGCCAAGCAATCGCCAAGCACAAAGATGCTGACTCGCTCAAGGCTCTTCTGGAAGGGGGCACGTCCCGCGACTTGGCCTCGCTCGGCCGCGTTTATGGCGAGGACCTGCCTTCAGGTCTCGTTTTCCATGACTGAGCTATCGCTAGTGGCGTCGCTGGCCAAGCGCCTGCCGCGCATCGGTGACGACTGCGCGGTCGTCCGGTATGGCGACGACGATCTGCTCTTCACCACGGACCTGCTGGTGGAGGACGTTCACTTCCGCCGCCAGGAACGCTCGGCCCCCGATATCGGCTACCGTGCGTTGGCCCGTTCGCTCTCCGACATCGCCGCCATGGGGGGCGACCCGCGTTGGGCCACCGTGGCCGTGGCGTTGCCGCCCTGGGCCACGGAACGCTGGGTGGCGGCTTTCTATCGCGGCATGCTCGGCGTCGCCACTCGCGATCGCGTCGAGATCGTGGGCGGTGACTTCTCCCGGGCCCCAGTGCTCACCGTCGACGTCATGATTTGTGGGACGGTGCCGCCAGGTCGCGCGCTGCGGCGCAATGGCGCGCGCCCCGGCGATGCGATCTATGTGTCAGGGCCCCTCGGCCGCGGCAAGTGGCGCTTCGTGCCGCGCCTTGCCCTGGGCCGTAGCCTGCACAACTACCATGCCACGTCCTGCATGGACATCAGCGACGGCCTCTCGCTTGACCTTTACCGTTTAACCATGGCCTCGGGCGTCTCCGCCGACCTCACCCACGTCCCCATCCGCCCGCGCGCCACGCTGGATGACGCACTGCATCGCGGCGAGGACTACGAACTACTCTTCACGCTGCCGCCTCAGGTCACTCCGCCCCGCACGGCCCATCGCATCGGCCAGATCATGCGCGGCAACGTCGGCCAAGTCACCTACAATGGAGTTCTGGTAACTCCTGACGGCTATGATCACTTCCGGTCCGAACCCCATCCTTGAACTCCTTGACGCCTTTCGCCGCTCGAAAGTCATGTTCACCGCGGAAGCTCTCGGCGTCTTTGAGAACTTGGCGGAAAACGCCAAAACCGCGCCCGCACTTGCGGAAGAATTGAAGCTGGATCTCGGCGCGCTTACCCGTCTGCTGGATGCGCTGGTGGCGATGAATCTGCTGAACTCTGCCGACGGCTGCTACGTCAACGCCCCGGCCACCAACGAGTATCTGGTGCTGGCCAGCCCCCGCTCCATGAACGGTTACGTGCGTTACTCCAACGACATCCTCTTTCGCCTCTGGGCCAACCTCGACGACGCGGTGCGGGAAGGCACCCATCGCTGGCCGCAGACCTTTCATCTCGAAGGACCTATCTTTAGCAGTTTCTTCAAAACCGACGAAGCGATGCGTACCTTTCTCCGCGGCATGCATGGCTTTGGCATGATGAGTTCGCCGCGCGTGGTGCAAGCCTTTGATCTTTCTCATCACCACACCCTCTGCGACTTAGGCGGCGCCACCGCCCACTTAGTCGCCGCCGCGTGCGACCTCTATCCGAAAATGCAAGGCATTCTCTTTGAGTTGCCCCGCGTCATCTCGTTTGCCATGGAATATCCTCATCCGCGCGTGAAATTGACGGCCGGCGATTTTTTCACTGACCCGCTGCCGCCCGCTGACCTGTATTCCTTAGGCCGCATTCTGCACGATTGGACCGACGAGAAAATTTACTTCTTACTCATGAAGATCCACGCGGCGCTGCCCGATGGCGGCGCGCTGTTGATTGCCGAAAAGTTACTCGACGATGATAAGCAGGGTCCTTTGCCGGCCACCTTACAATCGCTAAACATGCTGATCTGCACCGAAGGCCGCGAGCGGTCATTGCCGGAGTATCGTCAGTTGTTGACCACGGCTGGCTTCACCAGCGTCGAAGGGCGACGGACCGGCTCCCCTGTCGATGCCATTCTTGCTGTTAAGTAAGTCATGCGCCGATTCCTGAAGCGCTTGCTGACCCCCATCTTACTGGTGGTCGCTTCGATCTTCTTTCTGGCGGAAGAGCTGCTCTGGCGCTTAGCTGGACTCTTCGCCTTGCTGGGCAAGCTGCCGGTCTTCCACCAGTTGGAGTTATGGATCGCCGCCTTACCGCCCTACGGCGCCCTCGCGATCTTCGCCTTGCCGGCCGCTGCGTTAGCCCCCGTGAAGTTACTCGCCCTCTATTGGCTGGCCGGCGGACATCCCGCCCTGGGGATCGGTGCGATTCTCATCGCCAAGGTGGCGGGCACGGCGCTCGTGGCTCGTATCTATCAACTTACTCGAGCTAAGCTACTGACGCTGGCTTGGTTTGCCTGGTGCGAAGCCAAGGTATTGGCCTTGCGGGCCGCCGCTTACGGACTTTGGCGTAACTTGCCCATTGGCCGTTGGATCATTCAACGTTGGCGCGATTGGCGGGAACGTGGTCGTAGTTGGGTGGCGCGCCGTTGGGCGGCCATTCGGCGCAAACGCTAGCCGCGCAGCAGGCACGTGCTGACATACTGCTGTTTCGAGCGTGTGGCGGCCAGGTCGTGATAGACAAAGGCACCCTGGCCAAAGTAATGGGTGACCATCGCCCGGCGGGAAAGCGCTAAGTTGTGGCGCGGTGAACCCCCGTGGACTAAGTTCGCATGCCAAATAAGAACGTCGCCGCGGCGGGCCAGGAAGTAAGCGGGTGGCACGCCGTGCTCCGCAATTAACTTGCGGATCTTTGGCTCGTATTTAGCCTGATAAGTCAGGTATCCTTCGCGCTGAAATTCATCTTCGGAAATCGCGACATCGTGGCTGAAAAGATACGGCCAGCGGTGGCTGCCCGGATAGTAGACCAGCGGGCCGCTGTCCGGGTGAATGTCTTCAAAGGCGATCCAGGCCGCCGCCAGATAGCCCAGCGGGTAGGTGGTCATGTGGATGGAGTCGGAATGTTCTGGTTGCTGGGAACCCTTGTGCGAAGTGATCGTCTGCAGCACCTTGGGTTCGCGCTCAAGCAGTAAGCGCAGCCAGCGCAACAACCCTGGATGTTTCGCCACTCGGCAGAACTCGCCGACTTTACGATGGGGGTTCAGCCAGCGCCCAGGAAAGGGGTCACCGGGGCCGGCGGATTCCGGTTCGAGAACGATCTTGCCGCGATCGATGGCCCGCTGGTAGGCGCTCCACACGGTGTCCAGCGTTTCGGCATCGAACAGACCGCGAACGATGATATAGCCATTGCTCACCCAATGACGGCATTGGTCGGCTTCTTCGGCGGAAAGTTTTCCCGTGGCCAAGCGAGCGGCAATATTTTCGGCCGCATCGGGGCGATCGAGCCAGGGGTAGGGGCCTGAACCAGGAAAATTTTCAGCCCGAAACGACCGCAGCCGCCAAGTTGGCACGGGTTGATCGGCGATCTGTCTCACGCCCACAGCATAGCTTACTGGGGAGGAAACGGGCGAACTTGCGGGGCTTCGAGCACTTGCGGGTTTTCGCGCCGCAAGCGCAATGAGTTATCTTTGGCGGTGCGGGCCCGGTCTTCGTCGCCCATGCGGAAATAGAGTTGCGATAACATCACCCAGGGTTGGGCGTTCTTGGGGTCGAGCGTGACGGCTTGTTCGAGTTCCTGCACGGCGGCCGGCAGTTGGCCAATATTACTGAGGGCGCGGGCCAGGGCGACCCGGGCGGGCGAATACTCGGGACGAATTTCGATCGCCTTGCGCAACGGC